>NZ_ABOX02000015.1 GCF_000172555.1 Pedosphaera parvula Ellin514 | reverse complement strand
CCAATTGCATCCACCGCCTCAAACAAGTCGGCCTCGCTTTCAATCTCTGGTCCGAAGACCACAATGGACTCTACCCCATGCAATGTTTTACCAATGAACCGGGCGAAACCGAGACCGAATTTGCCATCATCACCAACTCCTTCGCTTATTTCCAAATCATCTCCAACGAACTCCACATGGCCAGCATCCTCGCCTGCCCGGCCGACACAACCCGCAAATACGCCACCAACTTCGCTACCGGTTTTAACAACAGTCACATCAGCTATTTCCTCGGCCTGAACGCCTCGCGAAAAAATCCCGCCTCCTTCCTCGCTGGCGACCGCAACCTCTCCACCGGCACCCCGCCCAAAAACGGCATCCTTCAGATTACCGCCAACCAACCCGTCTCCTGGACCACCGAAATCCATGACAGCCGCGGCAACCTCGCCCTCGCCGACGCCAGCGTCCTCGAACTCAAAACCAAACAACTCCCAAAAGCCATCACCGCCACCGGTCTGAGCACCAATCTCCTCGCCCTCCCATAACACGTCACCATTCGCGTACGCGACCGACGACTGCAATCCTTCGCGCCAGCAATCAATTAATGGTGGAATGAGGCTTCGCCCGAATTCAAACCCCGTCGGTGACTCCGTTCCTCCCATCGAGCCCATCCGCGCACGCGGCCCATAACACCCCCCTTTTCACTTTCCCTTTCTAAAAGACCAAAGCAAAATCGCCGCACACACCATCACCACCATCATCACGCCTTCACCCGAAATATGCGACAGAGCTAAATGAGCATGCTTCTCACCTTCCAAATATGAAACGTACGCTGCAATCATATTAAAACTCCAATCTCTGCGCTTTCATTTTCCTTTTGTCCTCAATGACCCGCTATTCTATTCTCTCACACAATCAAAATAAATTCTCGTTCGAAACTAAATGCGCAACTCCATCAAATGCGAACACAACCGGGAGTGGCCGCTCGGCTTTCCCACCTGCTTTGGATTCGACGATCCGTCCCATTATTTTGACATCGCTCCCAAAGACCGCCCTAAGCGTGTGACACTCGGTTCGGACCAATGCATCGTCGATGACAAATCTTTCTTCGTGCTTGGCTGCCTCGATATCCCGCTCCTGGACACAACCGAAGTTTTCCGCTGGATGATCTGGGTATCGCTCAGCGAAAAGACTTTTAAGAGAATGTCCGAACTCTGGCACACCTCAGGACGTGAATCCGAATCTCCTTACTTCGGGTGGCTATCCACCTCCCTTCCCTGCTATCCCGAAACCTTAAATCTCAAGACACACGTGCACACCCAGCCGGTCGGCACTCGTCCCTCGATCGAACTCGAACCCACCGATCACCCACTCGCCATCGACCAACGCTCCGGCATCTCCCTCGCCCGCGCCCATGAGCTCTCACAGCAAATCTCAAGGCAAATGATTTAGCTGCAACAGAAGTCTTTTCTATCTGACTGTCACGGTCTCTGGCCCCATATTTCTCACCCTTTTGTTCGGATGTTGAACTACGATCCGACCTGACAAGACGGGCACCCACATTTGCCGCTCTTTTTACTCACCTCATTGGTATCCATGCTGATAACCCAAAGCATACGCGAGCCAGAACGTGCCCGTAATCAGCAGACATGAATAAAGAATTTTCCGTTTCATAGCATTCATTGTGTTGTTACCTGGCAATTCAACCCTGCCAATGATGCTCATTCCCGTCAAGCCGTTGCTGGAAAACGGCCCATGCCTCCCAGCAAAATCCTACTTCACCTTCTCCACCACCAACATCTCGACTTCCCGCCGCTCCGGAATCAACACCAGTCCAAGCTGCTTGTTCAACTCGCGCATGATGTCCGCCTTCATGGCATCCCCCTGGAGATTCGCATTCCAGTGAAAATCGATATCGTACGCATTGGTCAATCCAGTTTCGTCGATCACCGGCAGGTTGGCCTGCTGGCCGATTTCATGCACCAGGTCGGGTTTGATCGGGTCGGACATTTTAAAACCGAAGCACTGGAAAAATCCCGGTTGTGGCCAACTGCTGGCAGGGTCAACTCTCGTGCTGATTTTCAGGCCGGGCGCGTTCGGGTTGGTGTTTTTCAGGATCAGCACGTCTGTAACGCGCTTTTCCGGATGCGCGACCACGCCAAATTGTTTTTTAATTTCCTTGCGCAATTCTTCCACTGCATTGGTCGGAACCGTGAGCAGCAAATCAAATTGTCCTCGCGGGAGGCCAGAGGGCAGAACCATCTGCTCCGGCCCGAAACCGTAAGCACTGTGAAGAATCTCGGCGAACGGCGCGCCGCGGCGCAATTGATTTCCATTCCGCATGTCTCGTGCTGGGACGTTCCAACTCCCCTGACCTGCATACTTGCTCGGTCGCAAAAGCACCATGGGTGGTGCCGTGTCGAAAGTACGGCTGCTTAGCATTGTGAAGTATTTTTCGATTGATTCATCCGTTGGTTTCTTGATCGCCTCAACTGCGAGGGTTGTCGCGCCCACAGCCAAAAGCGCCGCGATTCCCACAACCGCCGTTGTTTTCAGTTTTGTCCATGCCATAACTTTCAATGCTCCTTTGATGAGGGTTAACGTGGATGCTGAAGCCGCCGCGCCTTTGGCAACCGCCACGGCGGTCGTGGCTTTTGCCAGCCCCACGGGCGCCGCTTGTACTGAGTTCGCTGCAATGGCTCCGGCAATGCTTCCGGTGGCCAAAGTCACGCCCCGCTTCATGAAATGCTTTCGCAATTTTTCCATCGCGCGATGCACCCGGCTTTGTGCCGCCGCTTCAGTGACCTTCATGGCCTCAGCGACTTCGTTCAGACTTTTCTCTTTAAAAAACCGAAGCACCACCGCTTCGCGGTCTTTTTTTCCCAACCGCCCCATTGCTTCGTCGAGCAGAGGCGCAAGTTGATTCCAAACCGTCGCATCAGCACATTCCTGAACGGTCGATTGCATATAGGCCTCCTGTTCACGAAATTGCCGGCGACGTTCTCCGCGCAGGAAACTCAACGCCGTCAGCCGCGTCGTTTCATAGAGCCAGCCTTCAAGAATAGTGCCCGGGCGCAGCTTGCCCGCTTTGCGCGCGAGGATAATAAAAACAGCCTGCGTGATTTCTTCCGCATGGGCGCCACTCCCCACATGGCGATACGCAGCCGAATAAACCAGATGAACGTGCCGCCGAACCAACTCGGCAAAAGCCTCTTCCGACCCTTGCTGGTCGTAATCACGCAGTAATTCCATGTCGCTCACATCGGTCATCTGACTATTTATTGCCGATGCTCGCGAAATCAGGCATTTATTTTTTAAAAATTCTTCAGGGCCGCTACCTTGCCGGCAAGGACGCGCCTTTTCCTTGCACCCTTCCCTCCACTTTGTGACCCTGTCCTTTTGTGCAATCGATAATCAAAATCTTCCTGCTCGTCGCTCTCTCGCTCACCGCTCTGACCACCAACGCTCAAGTCTATTCGAGTGTTGTGCTCTCAAAAAGCAACTCGATTGTCGACATCGATCCCCGCACCCTCGAAATCACTCTCCAACGCACTCCCGATACTGCATACCCCATCTCTCTCGCCATCCCCAACCTCGGCTCTATCACCAACCTGAAGCACACCTCGACCAACGCCACCTGGCAGTTCTCAGATCTCAAAACCACCATCGACGCCCAACTCACCGAAACTAATCTCCTCATTCACATCCTCTCCGAGAAACCCGGCGAATTCACCTTCCCCACCATCTCGGAATCCGGGCGCACCAAAGGCTGGATCCTCCCCATGTTCGAAGGCGTCTACGCGCCCATTGGCGACACCAACTGGTCCACCTTCCTCACTCAACACGGCGAACTGAACACCACCGCCGATTTAACTCTGCCCTTCATCGGCCTCGATTACGGCGATTCCACCATCACCTACATTTTCACGAACCAGTTCAATAACCAGGTCGCTTTCCAATCCACCAGCAATCATCTTCAGGCCAAGCTCACCCACAACTTCACCCGCAATCATCCCATCAAGGAGTATGCGGTCCTGATCCAGTGGAGCCAGGGCTCACCCATCGAACCCGCCCGCATCTATCGCCAATACCTCATTCAACGCGGCGAGTTCATCAGCCTGAAACAGAAAATCGAAAAGACTCCTGAAACCCAAAAACTCCTCGGCGCAGCCCACATCTATCTCTGGGGCGATGACCTGATTACCAGCTCCGACATTCTCACCTGGAAACAATTTGCCCATCAACTCATCGCCGCTTCCACCGCCACCAATCTCACCCCAGCGAAAAGAATCTGGTCGCTCCTCACCAACACCGCGAGGAATGCAGCCACTAATATCATCCAAGTTGAATGGCCCGACAAATACACCAAGTCCCTCGTCACTCAAGACCTGAACCAAATGTTGCTCAAGCGCGATTTCTATGACGAACCCTCCTGGCGTAGCGCCACATTGGACAACTCAGCTTCTGAACTTCTAAAACGCGAACGCTCAACTCTCACCGCCGCCGAACTCACGCATCTGAACTGCTCGCTGCTCGTAACCGCCTTTCCCGACATCGTCGCCAAACCCGAAACCTGGGGCAGCGGCCTTTCTCCCAAGATGATTCAACAACTCTCTGCCGCCGGCCTCGACCGACTCTGGCTCGGCGCCGCCGCCTGGGATGCTTTCGTCAATCGACCCGAAACTGTCGCCGCCGCAAAGAAAGCAGGCTACCTGATCGGCACCTACGACTCCTACCACAGCATGCACAGCCCCAAAGAAAAGGACACCTGGGAAACCGCTCAATTCGATGACGCCATTTATCAAACCGGCGCCATCGTGAATGCCGACGGCACCAAACGCCACGGCTTCAAGAAAAAGGGTTATCTCCTCAGTCCCGCTGCCGCCCGCCCCTACGTCGAAAAACGTGTCACTCAACTGATGGACAGCTTTCACGCCAACTCTTGGTTCATGGATTGCGACGGCTTCGGCGAATTCTTCGACGACTACTCTCCCGCCCATCCCGCTACACAACAATCGGACATGCAAAACCGCATCGCCCGACTCGCCTGGATACGCGACACCTTCGGCGCCGTCATCGGCACAGAAGGCTGCTCCGCCGGTATTGCTCCCACTGTTCACTTCGCCCACGGCATCATGACTCCCGTTATCGGCTGGGGCGACCCAGATCTCACCAACAAAAAATCAGATTATTATCTCGGTGCCTACTATCCACCTGACGAGCCACAAGTCTTCTTCAAACCCGTCCCCACAAAGGAACAATATCGCTACCTCTATTTCGACCCGCGCTTCCGCCTCCCCCTGTTCCAAACCGTCTTCCACGACTCCGTGATCGCCACCCATCATTGGTCTTTTCCCAGCCTCAAAACCCAGGACAACGCCAAAACCGTGGAACTCCTCGAACTCCTCTACAACGTTCCACCCCTCTACCATTTGAATCTCTCAGAATTTGAAAAACGCAAAACCACCATCAAACATCATTACGACTTCTTCTCCCCCCTCCATCGGCAGATCGCATTGTTACCCATGACCGATTTCAAGTGGCTCACCCCCGACCAAACCATCCAAGAAACCACCTTCGGCAATGACCTCACCATCACCGCCAACTTCAGCGACCACGACTGCACAGTAGATAATCAAACCCTCCCCAAACAAACCATCGCCGTTCACTCCCGCTCCACCGGAAAAATTCAGACTTATACTCCGTGACTTTGTTACTCCCAAACTTATGATTGCTCGCATATGGCACCGGAGCTTAACTCAACCAATGATATTATAGCCCGCCGTGAGTTGAATGGCGTCCCACTCTCAGGAGAAAAATTCCAAATCATCATTGAAATCGGAAAGCCCTACACAGAGGAAAATCAGAATTGGCGTTGTCCAGTAACAGTTCAACCACTCAGTAAGCGGACTTACCACATTAACGGTTCTGATTCTTTCCAGGCGCTGACCCTTGCCATTTCTTTTGCCCACGAGGAACTGGCAGACTTTGTGAAAAGTGGCGGCAAGTTGTTTTTTCGGGATTCGGATGAGGAATTCAACCTGAATGAGCCGTTTGAAAAGCAGTGAAGCCCTCAATCCGACGAAAGCAGCACCATCTCCCCAGCCTTGGCTGCTTCTTGAAAGAACAACACCAAAAGTGGGTAAAAATCAAAAACAGATTCCACATCCTCTACTGTCCATGCCCCGCGTCTGCCATGAGGATAAATCTGCGCCGCATTGAACGATTCCACATTAAAGCGCGACCGCAATTCCTCTACTGAGATTCCCTCGAGTGCCTGGGCCACCTCTCGCACCTCGTCCGGCGTGAGCGACCGGACATGCCCATAAGTACACTCCCAAGGCGTCTCCTTTCCGCCCTGCACTACATTTCCTAAAGGAGGTGGAGCAATCTTTTTCCAAATGTCGCCCTCCCCAGTGAGCAAAAAATGCAACGCGTGCCAATCCGTGCCGACGCTCAAATGCCGGCCACTTGCTTCACGTTCCTCAATCGCCACCAACAATGCTTCCGGATCATCCAAACTTTCAAGGTCATTCCCGAAGAACGACCCTGCAGCTTTAGGATCAGATAACAGCCCTTTAAACTCCTCCGGCGTGACACGCCAATAACCTGCCTCAATACTCATAGAATTTCCCGCTAGGTTTCATCGTGCACATCTTCAACTCTCCAACTTTCGATGCCACATCTCTTGTGCAGTATAGGTATATGTAAAGTCCACCCGATTTTCCGAAAGGGCTTTCAACCGGCATTTTAGTAACCTTCCCGTCGAGTTCCAATAGGCCGCAAACGTCAACTCCTCTTTATTCCATTTCAGATCGTAAACCTCCGCTTCTTCTCCATCATACCGGTCCACTGCACGAACGCGAAAACAATTTCTCCCCTTCGAAACAGTGTATTCCAACTCCGTTGCGTATTCGTCTCCATTCACCCAACTACCTATCAATAGGTACTTTTTCCTGACTTTTTCCCTTTTCGGCATCTTTGGACATCTTCCACTCCGTTTCATAACGCCACATCATCCCTCCGACTCTTTCCTTGTAAAGCTGGAAAATACCTCCTCCGAAAACGAAAGCGGCAGACGTAAAACCTGGGAACCTATTCCCTAAAACGTCTGCCGCTTACCGCTACCAACCTATGATTAAAGTACGACAACTTTTTGCAGCAATCCTGATGCCAGCCAAACCCATCGCTTGTTCCACTTGAAATCGACTTTAAATAGGCCTTTTGACCACTCTTTTGACTCTGTCTGTCTGCAACATCTCCGTCACTGTCTCAAAATGAGATACCCACGCTGCCTCCTATCAGCACACCTCGACTTCATTCGCCACCCAGTTGAAACTCCCGGCTTAATTGGGAAAACCCGGCGACCTCGGCCCGCCATTGGGACCACCTCCACGTGGACCGTGCAGCGCAAAACTCGGATCAGGTGTTCCTCGATAAGCGCGCGGAATAAACGGAAAATCGCTGGTTAAATAATAATGATAAATCCCCTCCGGAAACTCCGGCGTCACGCCGAAACGTCCGTTGCACTCATCCAAATTCCCTAAGCCGGCCACATACTCAAAATCCGCCACGTACGTTCCATCGTAAATTCCGCCCGGCCCGTTCGGACGCGTCCCCGGCTTCAGCTTGAAACTCGACTTCACCGGCTTGAGCGTGCTCTTTGCATCCTTCGGATTGCTATAGCCCCAAGGCGCATAAATCGGAAATCCATCCGCCGCCCACCCGAGCAAAACCATCCTTTCCTTCGCGCCCTTCACTTTGCTCAACAATCCCGTCGGCAAGCCATGATAATGATAAGCCCCGGTCGGTTGCACATGCGCATTGTTCTGATCCATTCCCAACTTCTTCGTCCCGCTGATTGGCTCGTATTGCCAGCCGGAACTCCGATCATTATTCCACCACTCCGCCGCGCCGGGATCGAACACCACCCCGTTGATCGCCACTCCAAACGGCTGCATCCGCAACGGCGTCACCTTGGCCGCTACCTGCGGATGTGCCGTCACTTTGAATACGTAGCTTTGCGGCTGAATGGAATTCGGATTCCCGCGGTTTGGAAACTTCCCCGGCTCATGATCCGGCAAACCGTTCGCCCGTATCACCCGGAAGTTTCCTTCGATCGTGATGGAAGCCCGGTTCGTCGCACTCCTAGGCACCGTTTGTGCCCTGACCACCTGGCCACGCTCCAAAAGCACCACCAACGCCACGCCCAACTTCATCGCCAATAGAATTCTGCTGTTCATATCATCATCCTGAATGCATTTGTTGGTGGAAGCCTGAACCTCAAATGTTAAGGCTTGATGTGGTGAACCAGGGTAAATTGTAAACTAAATGTAAAACCCTGACCTCAGGGAGAACTGGTTTTGGAAACGTTGGAGGTGTCGGCTTTCGCTGTGGCGGTTTCCAGCCTGTCCAGCACTCTGCTGCGTGCACGATTTACCTTCTGCTCCTGACGCATGGCTAAAAATTGAGCGCCGTCATGGCAATGCATGCAATGAAGCAGACCACACTCCACCTTCTGGCAGCATCCCTTGCAAATTTTATCGCCAAGCCAGCAAACAAAGTCGCGCAGGCATACCATCCAGGGCACGCACACGAAACTAAAAATCCCAGGCAAAAGAAAATGACCGCCACTGCCAGACAGATTCTTGCAACCGAACTTTTAACGCCGGGCCTCATACCTCATCGGCCCTCATCCAAACAATCCCTGACCGCCTGCGCCAGCTTGCGCGGATGATACGGTTTCTGCAAAAAGTTCAACCCCTCCTGCAACACCATATCCGCGCCGACCACCGCCAGACTATAGCCGCTGGAATAAATCACTTTCAATTTCGGCTTGTCAGCCAGCAATCGCTCAGCCAGTTCCCGCCCAGTAATCCCATGTGGCATGACCATATCGGTCAGCAGCAGGCTGATTTCATCTTTATGCTCCTGCCAAACCGACAACGCCGCCGGCCCCGAGACCGCCTCCAGCACTCGATAACCATATCTTTCGAGTACGTTTCGCACCAGCACCCGCAATGGCGTCTCATCCTCCACTACCAGGACCGTCTCCGCCCCGCCCTGCACCCTAGTCTCAACGGCCGGACCAGCCAGGGAACTGGCTGCCTTGGAAACGCTGCCGGGCAGGAAAATCTGGAAGATGGTTTCCTTGCCCACGGTGCTATCCACGGTAATCCATCCCTTATGTTGTTGCACAATGCCATACACTGTTGCCAGCCCCAGCCCGGTCCCTTTGCCCACATCCTTCGTGGTAAAAAATGGATCAAAAATCTTCGGCACATGCTCAGGCGCAATGCCCGTGCCGGTATCCTTTACCGTGACGCAAACATACTCGCCCGCGCGCGCCCCTGGATGCCGGAGTGCCTGCCCTTGATCCAGTGTCATCGCTGAACTGTAAATTAATAACCGACCACCCTTGGGCATGGCGTCGCGGGCATTCACCGCGAGGTTGAGCAAAATCTGCTCCATCATTCCCGGATCGGCATGCACCTGCGGCAGGCTCGGCGCATAATTCACCTGCAACGTGATGTCTTCCCCAAGCAGGCGCCGCAACATCTTGGTCATGTTGCTGATGACCTCATTCAGGTCCAATTCCTTCGGCTGAATCACCTGGCGTCGGCTGAACGTCAGTAATTGCTTCGTCAGGTTTGCCGCCCGCTCGGCTGCCAGAATGATCTGCTGCGCGGAATCCTGCGCTTCCTTCGGCAGATGCTCCACCATGCCCAGCAATGACCCGTGCCCCTGAATAACGGTAAGGATATTGTTAAAATCGTGCGCGATACCCCCCGCAAGCTGTCCCACTGATTCCATCTTCTGTGACTGACGCAGCTGCGCCTCCAGGTTTTGCCGGTCCGTAATATCAGCAACATAACAATGCACGACGCCAATTGCGCCAATCGGAAAGAACGATGAAGAAATTGTCCGGCTGTCCATCACGATTTCGTGCCTCAGGCTGCTTTCTCCAGTCGCAAGACATTGCCTGACAATTTCCCGGGTTTCTTGCGGCAGGAATTCCGAAGGATGCTGTTTCCCAAGCGACTTGGCCATCTGCAATGCCGCATCGTTGAAATAATTCACTTCTCCTTCCGCAGAGAGTTCCAATACGGGATTCGGATTGAACTGCGGAAATGCTGCCAATTTCTGGTTTTCCGCCTCTGCCCGGATTCGCTCCAGCGCACCCCCGCAATGATCCGCCAATGCCTGCAAAGTCTGCAAATCCTCCCCGGTATACGCGTTGGGCGTATAGCTTTGAATGGACAACACCCCAATAACCTTCGCGCCATTTCTCACCGGCACAAAAATAAGCGAGGCGGAAGGCCGCGATTTATCTCCAAACTGAGTAAATTCTGCGGAGCTTTTAAAAGGAGGTTTGCGAATTATCAATTCTGCGCCGGATTCCAGAATCCGGCGCAATAGCGGACCGGGCGCTTCGTTTCTATAACGCGGCGCCACATCCACCTTCCGGCCATCAATCAAATCCATCACCAAAATCGACGTGACTGTTCTATGCCCCGCATGGCAAATATCCAGACTGCACGCGTCCCATCCCAGCAAATTATTCGCCACCTCAACAATAATCCTCGCCGCCTCAACATCCGTGGTCGCCGAACTCAATCGCTCCCCCAACCTGGCAAATGCCGCGCTTCTCACCTCCGCCCGCTTCCGCACCGTAATGTCCAGAACCGTTCCCACAAACCGTATCGGCTTGCCACTTTCATCGCTCACCACCTCCGCCTGCTCATTGACGGTCTTGATTTCGCCATTCGGCAAAACGATGCGATGATCAATACTGTGCGAGGCGCATGACCGCAGGGTTTCTTCGCTCGCTCTCCTGACCAGTTCCCGATCCTCTGGATGAACTCGCGCTAAAAATGCCTCGTAAGTAACCTCAACCTGCTGCGGTTCAAATCCAAATATTCTATAAGTCTCATCCGACCAGGTGAGATGGTTGGTTTCCAGATCGCGCTCCCAGTTGCCCAAGTGCGCAATGCGTTGCGCCCGGGCCAGACTTGCCTGGCTTTTCCGCAATGCCTCCTCGGCCCGCTTGCGCTCGGTGATATTGCGCACCACGACCTGGATCGCCGGCTTTCCTCGGTAGGCAAAAGGAATCGCAGTGACCTCCACATCGACCACGCTGCCATCCAGCCGGATCAGCTTTTCTTCCAACAATGGCACGCCATTTCCTTGACTCAGTTCGGCCAGCCTCTGCCGCAGGGCTTCATGATAATCCGGGTGGGTGACATCGAAGGAACTCTTGCCAATGATCTGGCTCGGATCGGTCGTCCCAAACAGCTCCAGCCCTGCGCTATTCAGGTAAACGTACCGGTCATCTGCCTGAATCAAAATCGCATCCGGCGCCAACTCAACCAGCCGGCGGTAATTCTCCTCACTCTCACGCAATGCCTGCTCCGCACGCTTGCGCTCGGTGATGTCACGCGCAATGGAGGATACCCCAATC
Organism: Pedosphaera parvula Ellin514; assembly: GCF_000172555.1. Taxonomy (NCBI): domain Bacteria; kingdom Pseudomonadati; phylum Verrucomicrobiota; class Pedosphaerae; order Pedosphaerales; family Pedosphaeraceae; genus Pedosphaera; species Pedosphaera parvula. The sequence goes on along the minus strand of NZ_ABOX02000015.1, from coordinate 123,607 downwards.
ACCTTCCCGGAGGCATCCTTGATCGGCGAAGTGGTAATGGACACCTCCACCATACTCTGATCCCGCCGCAAACGGGTCGTTTCAAATGCCTCAATCCGCTCTCCCCGGCGCACCTGTTCCAGCCGGGCGAAAAACTCCTCCTCTTTTTCTGGTAGCAGAGTCATCGAAATGGATCGTCCGTTGGCTTCAGCAGCGCTGTAGCCGTACAGGCGCTCTGCCGCCGGGTTCCAACTGAAGATCACCCCGTCAAAAGTCGTGCTGATAATGGCATCCGTGGAGGACTCGACAATCGCAGCATATTGAAGCAAAGCCTCTTCCGCTCTCTGCCGCTCGGTGATGTCCTCGATCATCGCGATCGGAAACTGCGGCTGGCCGGAAGCATCCCGCACCATGGAGACAGTCAATCGTCCCCAAATAATCCGGCCATCCTTGCGCACAAAGCGCTTCTCCACCTGGTAAAAGTCTGACTCCCCGGAGATCAGGCGTTTAATGTGTTGTGTCTCTTCCCTGTGATCTCGGGCGTGGGTAAAATCCTTACGGGTAATCTGCTGCAACTCCCCGGCTGTATAGCCCAACATAAGTTGCAACGCCCGGTTGGCCTCCACAATCCGGCCATTCAAATCTTCAACCGCTATTCCCGTGCCTGCACCATGAAAGATCGCCCGAAAACGCGACTCACTGTTGCGCAATAATTTTTCTGTCTCCAGTTTCTCGGCCCTCTCCGCTGCCTCCCGTAAAGCGCGCTGAATGGCCGGCCCCAACCGCGACAGGCGCTCTTTGGATACGAAATCGGTTGCTCCCGCCTGGATGAGCTGCATCACATTCTCATCTCCGATCGAGCCTGAAACACTGATGAACGGCAGTTCCGCAGTATGCTCGCGCCAAATTTTAAGCGCCTCCAAGCCATTGAATCCGGGCAGGGCATAATCCGCCAGCACAACGTCGGGACCGAAGCTCTTTAATGCCTCCTGAAAGGCTTTTCGACCATGAACCTGGCAGGATTGAAAGGCGATTTCTTGTCGGCGCAGCTCAGCCTCAAGGAGCACCACGTCGGGAATGGAATCCTCTACAATTAAGATGCGCAACGGTTGGCTCATGAGCTTATGCAGAAATCTTCTCCACCCAGCCAAAAGCTTCGGGACCACCCGCATGCATTAGTGCTTGAGGCAAAGACTTTCCATGGCCGACAACGCCGCCTCAAATCAAAAGCACCCTGCTCCCAATAACTAATGAATCTCTTCTTCCTCAAACTTGTTCCCCGTTCTCATTCCGTTTCTTTTCCCCATTTCGGAAATTAATTTTGGCATTCGATATAGTCCGCGCCCAAATATCTATCCGCCCTCATGCCCAAGAAATTACCGGCCATCAAAGTAAAAGGTCAGCGCAGCTATGCGTTCGTTGTAATTTGTGCAGCAAGTTGAATTCCACGTGAAAACCCGTTCAAGCATGCCCCTGCACAACAGTAGCTTGCACACAGTTTAGCTTGTGCGCAATCACAAGAGTTGAGCCCGAACAATTTTAGTTAAGGCTTTTGAGGCGAGAGTGCAGCTGAAGTGGTTTCTAACGACTTCCGGACGGTTCTGCCACTTCGGTTACGAACGGTAGATTTCGTCGAAGTTTGCTTGCCCTGCCTTGCCGGCCGTGCCTGGGAACTTGTCTTGGTCTTAAGAAAATCCAATTCTGCCTGCTTGATTTCCAATTTCCTGCTCAACGATTCGATTTGAGCTTTGAACTTGCCCTGGGCACCTTCTATCTCCTTCTGGATACCCCCGTTCACACGCTCTTTGTGGACGCGCCGAACCGACTCGACGATCCCAGTGCTGGTTAGCTCCATTCCCTTGTCCCCAATAACCACAGGAAACTCGTTTTCAATAAAACCCGACCCACGATATTTCAGCACTCGCAAACTGCGGGACGAAGTATGATTTGTAATCCGATAATCCAAACGCACCACACAGTCGGCCATGAACTGCATCGAAGTCTGTCGCGGAGTCAGAAACATATCCTCCACTTCGCTCTGGGAGGTGATTACTGACGTTAACCCGCTCTCCAGCAACCAATCTCGAAGGCGGGCAATCTCATGCCGCTCGGTTGTTCGGTCTCCCAGGAGCGCCAAAAAGGCATCAAAAGAATCAAAAACAATCCGTTTGGCACGCATTTCGTTGGCTACCACCCGTATCCCAGCCAGCATGCCACTCAAATACAATTCAATCGAATTGAAGGTGTTGGGGCGAATCCGCGCATCCAGAATTACCAACTTATCCTTTTCCAGTTCCGCCAGATCCCAGCCAAAAGTGGCGGCATTCTCCACAATCTGACGAGGGCTCTCCTGGAAGCTCACCAAAACGCCAGCCTCGCCCCTGCGAACCTCTTCCACCAAACTTTGCAGCGCAAACACGCTCTTGCCACTGCCTGGCCCACCCATGACTAGAGTTGTCCTGTTCTCGGGTAAACCACCGCCTGTAATTTCATCGAAGCCCGGAATTCCGGTTGCCGATTTAATGAGCCCGCCACGTCGTTTGGTGTGCGTCATAAGTAAATCGATGCTTACGGGTTAAATCGCAAATGACAAGCCCAAATAAGGGGTCATTTTTCGGTGGCCGACTTGGGCGATTCCAGTTGGAGATGCACCTTGGCGGGAGGCGAATTGGTTTTCTTGGTCTTGAACGCCGATCGGAGCAGCCAATGATGTTTCAATCCTTGTATGAACTGATCACTATGTACAATTGTATCCGAGAGATGGGTCAAAATGTTTGTATTGGCCTGCACCTGCCCATTCAAATTACTCGTCACATCGGCCAGATTATTGAGCGATTTCGTCAAGCTTTCAGCCAGCACCACCAGATTGGAATCCGCATCTGAAACCGTTGTATTCACGTTCGTTAACGTCACGTCCAGTTGCCGGTGCATATTTGTCGGAATCAGCCAATCGCCCAGCGTTCCCTGGCCTTGTAGTTGTGCCGTAATGAACGTCATGTTGGTGATGACCGGTTGAATGCTTTGCGCCACCACATTCAGGTTGGAGGTCATGCTCGCGCTGTTGGAGAGCGTGGCCGATAGCTGGTTCGTCAGTCCCAGGATATTAGGCAATGCCGCCTCGACAGAAGCAACCAACCGTTCTGCGCGATCCGTTAGCGCGGGCGATTCGTCAGGGACCAAGCCATAACGGTTCCGCCCATTAAAAGCCACGTACCAGGCGTTGTGATCGTCCCAAACCGCCATGAGCTTGTTCCTTTGTTGATTTGTGGGGGTGATGGTGAGTCCTGCAGTCACGTATGGTCGAATCTTCTCCAGAACGCCATTCGTCAAGGGCAGCAGGGCTTTGGCCACCATTGTTGAATTCGAGTTGACCACGGCCCATACCTCCTGTGCCAAAACATATTCCTCGCGGTTTGGCAAACGCTCAATTTCCGCCATTGTGTTCGTATGGAGCGGGCTAAATATATAAGTTGGATACCCGTTCGTCCCCTTGGTCACTTCCACCACCCGTTTGCCCAACAAATCCAGGGCCGCAGCCGTCACCTTCGCATGCGACCCCTCCGTCCAAAGATAACCGTCGTACGGGTGGACGATGACGAAATCGATGCAAATGTTGTGTTCCAAATCATATGGTGGCTGAGGTTGTATGTCAGTGATGTGGCCAACCGACAATCCCATCAACTGAACCGGGTCGCCCACCTTCAATCCCGTAGCCCGGTCCGTGAACGTGTAATAAGGCACCTTGATCAAAAACCACCCTTTGTTTTTCGCGGTTGTGTAAAGGTAATACGCAAAACCACCAAGCAATAAAAGTGTCGCCAGCAGCACGAACCAGCCTACCGCCCGTTCCATATGGCTGAGCCGGGTTCTTAATTGTGGGGTCAGATCTTGCAACGCCATAATGTTAGTTGTCTTGTCTAAATATCCGGCAATTCCTCTGCCAACAACTCTTTTACTATCGGATGCGCCGCCATCGCCTCTTCCGGTTTGTTCCCCAACGCTACAAATCTCTTTTCTTGTAAAATTGCAAATTGCTTGGGCCTGCCTCGCCAATGTCTTAAATCATCCGTCGTCACCACCAATGTGGTCGGCCGACCCTTCAAGAACTCATGCCCCTTGGCCAATTGATCCATTAGTCCCAGCCACCAGCTCGTTTGCCTGAGATCCAACCCGCCTAACGGATTGTCCAGCAACAACACCTCCGGCTCCAGTATCAACGCCCGGGCCAAACCCGTCCGCTTCTTCAAATTGCGCCCAATCGCCCCCGGCGTACTGCCCGCCCAATCCTCCAGGCCAGTCAGCTTTAAAACCTCTCTCAACCGGGGCTCCGCCTCCTGGATCGACAATCCCTTATGATATCGGTAGGGCAACGCCACGTTCTCCCCCACCGTCAAATGATGAAACAACTGTCCCCCATCAAACACCAATCCAATCCTTAACCGCTCCTTCAAAAGCGGCCCTTCGAAAATCGGCATCTCATTCCCGAACAACCGGTACTCCCCGCCCTGCGGTGAAATCAAACCCGCCGCTGTCGAGAGCAAATCGCTCTTCCCCGATCCCTGCATCCCCGCAATGACCCAAAACTCCCCCGCCTGCACCGTCCAATCCACCCCTTCCAACATCGTCACCTTTGGATTCATCAACGACCCGATGTTCACCCCCCGCATCTCAATCACCGGGGTTCCTTCAGGCGCTGTATCAGGCGGGGTTTGCATCACAATACCAGGTAAATGACAATAAACAGCGCATCCAGGGCCACACAGGCAATCACACTCTGCGCCACCGCCCGCACCGTCGCATTCGAGACCTCCTCCAACTGCAACGGCTGCGCCAGGCCGTGATAACACGTAATCACCGAAATGATCACTCCGAACAAAATCGACTTCGTCCCCAGCACGATAAAATCGGTATACGACAACGCCCCCGCCAGCTGCTCAAAATAATCGGTCGGCCGCAACGGCACATCCTGCAGGAATGCCCACATATACCCGCTCAACAACGAACCCAGGATGAAATACACCGTCAACGAAAACACCCCAATTGCCATCCCGATCACCCGCGGCATCACCAGGTAATGTATCGGATCAATCACCAACGCCTCCAGCGCTTCCACCTCACCCAATGCCCGCGCCGTCCCCAATTCAATCACATTCGACGTCCCCGCCCGCGCCAACACCAGCAACGCCGTCAACATCGGCCCAATCTCCCGCACCACCACCAGCACCATGATCGTCCCCAAATACTGAACCGCATTCACCCGCGTCAACCACGACACCGCCTGCCCGATCACCACCAAACCCATTGCCAGCGACAAAAACAAAAACATAGGCAACAACTTCACCCCCGACCGATTCAACTCCTGCCAGATCAAAGGCCAAACCACACTCCGCGCCCTGCGAAACTTCGTGAAGATCACCCCCAGCGTGATCAGAAAGAAAGCTCCCAATCCCTGAATCGTCAGCAAAAAACGAATCACCTTGCGACCGAAGTAATTCGAATAAGCCCGGGGCAATGGTGCCCACAACAAATAGTGCCGCTCCGGCACATTCATCCCGCTGACATTGCCCTTTTCCACGCTGCCAGAGTATGTGCTTTGCCCCACCACTGCAAGCAGGGTAAAACCTACCTCATATCCGCCAACCAAAAACACTCATCCTCATTCCATTTCGCTGCATCTCGCTCAGCATTTGATTCCCTTTTGCAAATCCTCCCAACCAACGGATCAATTAGCCCTTCTTATCCCCCACGCAAAAACCCATTCTCGAACTATACCGAATGCCTCCGCTTCACGCCGGGTTATCTACATTCCTTTTCTTGTTATACCGAATGCCAAAAGAAATTTCCGAATGGCAGGAGGGATTTTGGTTTGAGGAAGGCGGAGGCCGCAGGCGCTATCCTTAGATAGCGACCAGGCCGACAACGCCGCCTCAAATCAAAAGCACCCTACAGCCAACGACTAATGAATTTCCTGGCCCCCAAAGCCATGACTTTTCAGTTTCCATTCCTCAAATTTATTTCCTTCGTTCATTCTGTTTCTTTTCCCCATTTCGGAAATTAATTCTGGCATTCGGTATAGGCGGCATCATGGATCAGAATGTGATTGGGGAATGGGTGAACTTTGGCGCGGCGGCACAGGTGCTGTCTTTACTTCATCGATTTTTGGAGGTGTAAGGTGCGGTGGAAGCTGCTCCCTTTGAGTCTCACGTTGATGAGGTGTGCTCGCCCGTCCGGCGTCCAGTGCTTCGAGAATGGCAACGGCAATGAGCGCGATGACTGCCCCGCCTGCAGTCGCCATAGCGATCGTGAACAACTCATGTGACTGCGATGCTCCAGCCGACAATCCGAACAGACCACCAATTAACGAGGCTGCCATAAATCGGCCGAACTTTGATTTACTCAGCTTCTTCCAGAGATATTCAATAATTCTGTCGTTCATACGAAATTGTGCTGCCGTTAACGTAGAAAACTGAGCCACCGCCGACTCGTGACATGAACCGCGACAGCACCCACAATTCGCGCAGCGAACAACCCTTTTGGAGCCACTAACTCGTGGCCGCGTTGGGAACTCAAACGGTCAGCACCAACCGCGTTTGGCTCCGGCGACTTGTCAGGCAGCAATTTCATGGATCAACTCTCCGAACAATACAACGCACGACATAAATCATTCCCAAACTCCCGCCAACACCAACTCCCATCCAAAACCTAAACTTCATGGAACCGATGGTATCATGCTCGACGTGTCGCTGTGCCATGTCGCGCTGATAATGAGTGTCCGCGTGATACTGCCCAATATAATCCTCAAACAGAAAACCAAGGCCGAGAATAATGGCTGGCATGGCAATAATCGAAACATACTTCAGCCATCGCAACCACCAAACATCTCTGGGCGAATCAGAATCTGATGACGGGTCAGAATCCAAAGCTGCCTCCTCAATCGAAGAAAGTATCTCGCTCACCGGATCGCTGTTTTGATCATCGCCTTCCATACGCGCTCGCTTGTTGCCTACGCTCCAAGCTCATCGACCCGGCCCACAAGGGTGCCCGCTTGCAACCGAAGCGCGATGGCCGGGCTCGCTGCAGTGCATAATTAGGCCTCATAGTTTAGACATTGCGGTAAGATAAATCTGAATCAGCTTGACGGTACATACGAGGGTCAAGAATACGAAAGCAAGGAAACCATACATGCCGCCAGGGAAGCTTGTAAGCAGTGCGACAATAACGAACCGAACATATGACCAGAAGGTCTGCTGAGCGAACAATGAATAGGATTCGAATGACAGCTGCATCAATCTTGGAATACGCCGCCAAACGTTTTTGAGCGTGGAGGTGGTAACAAGATAATGCGTCTTGCGCATCACGCGATAAGCGTTGCGCTCTATATCGTTCCGCTGGGTGCGCGACTTGGTAAGTAGATGAGTCTGATATGCCTCTAGGCGCTTTTCGATCGAGGTCGCTGCCGACTTGGCAAAGACCGACCCACCGATGAAAAGAGCTGTAAACACCTCAAACACCAGTCGCAACGATGCTTCCCATCGGCCTAACCAAGGCTGATGCTGTCGAAGAACCAAGTGGAGGGATGAAAGAAACCTCTCTGATATGACGTTGTCGACGACGCCGGGGAGCGATAACGCGGCGCAAAACAACAAAGTGAGAACGGCTGACACCAGCCAAGCGATTTCAACAGGCCTCCTGTAGGAGAGTCCCATCGGGAAAACAATCATGCGCGCGATGGTTCTAGCGAGGTGCATGGGTGATGCCTAATAATTAATATACAAACGGCGGTTCGCATAAAAGGGCTTCCTTCTAATTTGTCGAGTAAGCAAAAACTGAAACAGTTTCTGACGTCTCTGGCTCAGAAGAGTGTCGCGACCAGCACCCTGAATCAAGCCTTTAACGCGGTTAGCTTTTTCTATAAAGATGCTGTGACCACTCTGATCCCGGAAAATACTTTCCCGTTCCATTACTCACCGCCCAATCGCGCAGGGAGTTTTCACACAGCCTCTCACATGGTTAGGCGGTGCGGTCATCGTTGCCAAAACTTTCTGTCCTGAAGTGTCCGGCCAAGCAAGCCATGTGGAACTTCAATCTTGGTCTTGGTGTAGCGGATGCCCAAGTTGAGAATCTCACAAGTGCAAGTGTCCTGTGCCCACTCCAATGGGTAAACCTCCAACCGTTCCGGCACGAAACTCACATCGCGCTGCAAGCGAGTGCGCTGGTCGGCCGTTAGTGTGATGAAACGGTTCGAGGTCGTAAGTGATGACATCTGCTCCTTCGTGAGCGCAAGCACGGTCGCTGGCACGGAAACTCGGCTCGTGCGAAAAGATCGAAACGGGATACCATCAGCCAGTGCTTCAAGCGACGCCGCGGCCAACAACAGGAGGATAATGGTGATGTGTTTCATGTGCGTGTAGTGCGGCTAACAATTAATATCCAACCGGCGGTTCGTAAATGAAAATGGTGGAATGAATACCGAAAAAGTGGTGACGCCCACCTCCATTCGCTGCAGCGCATGGTTAGCCCCCGTTCGCCACATGTCAGTGAGGCCTGAAATCTTCCATGCGGGCCACATCGAGAAAGTTGTTCTCCCAGATCACCGGGCTCTCGTAGATGCGACCGCCAAACGAGAGATTGAGCACCGGGTCGTGCAGGAGACAGCGGGTGATGGGCACTTCAGAGCCAACAACCCCCATCTGCTGTTGCTTCCATTGGCGCGTAGTCATCATCGGGCCGGGAAATGCACTCTTGACGACGTCCGTGATTGGGGTGGATGGAAACTCGTAGAGATACGAGCAACGCAGCTTCGGATCGAGAGCCCCAAACGGTGAGAGGCGCTCCGTCTCCTTTGTAACCGGGCAAATCAACGCTTCCGCTGGGAGATATTGCGGGACTAAATCCGAGAGCCAGTTGGGAACCTCCTTGTGATCCTTTCGGTAGGCGACAATCGCGGCGGCAATTTTTTCGAGGTTCTGTTTGCAGCCATCCACATCGGCTTTGTTTGTCGATGGATCGTAACTGTATGGATTCGGTGGCGGTGCTTTTGGCTGCGCGGTTTCCTGTGCGGTGCCGGTGCTAAAAGCGACGAAAACCATGGCGACCAATAGTGCTAGTGCCGCGAAGTAATAATTTCGATTGGCGTTCATATTCGGGTTTTGTTTGAGTGCTCCTGCTCAGAACGATGCCGCAGCCAGCACCCAAAATCAAGCCTTTCACGCAAGTATCTCTTTCTACAAAGACGCTCTTGGGCATGCAGTCGAAAAACATCCAGGCTTTACAGGCCGGACGACCAACCTAGGCTCGCCACTCACCGACTCCGGATGGATCTCCTTCCCCTCAATCCCTCTTAATCCACGGGCTGATTTCCTCCTCAAAATCCTTTTGTGGGACCATAACCTTCGCCACATCAGGCTCAATCCGCATCAACGCGTTCGTCGCCGCCATCCGACTCGCCCCGATTTCCTCCCGGGCGATGCTCAACAAGGTCGGCACCGCCGCCCTGGCATCCGGCCCGAATTTCTCCAACATATAAATGATGTCTACGTAATCACCGCTCCCGTCTTTCCGCAACGACTCCACCTTCTTTATGAGCCTCGGCACCACCTCGTCACCCGGCACATGCACCGATACCAACGCATACAATGCCGTGGAACGCATTTTTAGGCCAGGATCGTCCAAAGCCCGGCTCAGTACCGGCACAGCATCATTCGCCGACGGCCCGATTTTCTCCAAACATATCATCACCATCCTTCGCACCATCATATCCTTATCATCCATCAATTGAATCAAGGCTGGCACCGCCGGTTTCGCTTCTGCTCCCAAAACATCAAATCCCCAGGTCGCCAACGGCCGCTCTTCCCTGGCCATCAAGGGAATCCGCACCACCGATTGTCTACGTAGCAACATCCATATTTTCACTTTCAGCGGCGAATCCTTTGCTCCCACCATCCTCACCAAATGTGGCAAAGCATTCGTCCCAATCTTCCGAATCGCCAGCTGCGCCTCACCGGGCGTTTCTCCCGGAACATGAAATTTCCCCGTCCGCTGCCACCCCGACGTCTCGTGTTGCGAATACAGCCGACACCACTCCGTTAAACTCTTTCCCTCAGAACGTGGCTCTCGTCCCGCGTACGCCATCCACCCCGCCGCCGCCACTGCCAGCACCACTACCAGCGAAACCATCAACCCCATGATTCTTCTTCTGCTCATTAAAATATGTATCCTGGCTGTAACACCTCCGAACAAAAATTCTTGTCCGCCGTAATCTCTCTCCTTTCAACTATCTCAACTTACTTCAGCTTATTGTCCTTATTCGCTTCTATCAGTTTCAAGAAGTTTGGCATTGCCGCTTTCGATCGCTCCCCAATTGCACCGAGGGCCACTGCCGCAATCTTCCTGACCTGTGCATCGGAATCCTTCAATTTCTTCGTCAACGCTGGCACCACAATATCCGGCTGCCCCCCAATCTCCTGCAGCGCCACCCAGGCATTCAGACGGACCGTGTCATTCTCATCCTCCAGGCATTTTATCAAAGCTAGCATGGCCACAATTCCATCCTTCCCGGCCACCTTTAACCTCCAGGCAGGCCCTCTCCGAACATTTGTTCCCCGAGATTCTGGATCTTTAACCAGGCAGGAAATCGTCACCTCTAAATCTATCTTCATCAAAGCTCCTGTCATAGTGATGCTTTCATTGTAACCTCCGCTCCCGGCTCTTTTTAGTAGTAGAGGGAAGGCAGGCTTCGCCTTCTCACCAAAACCCACCAACACACGAGCTGCATTTTGGCGCATGGTTTCATTCCTATCCTCCAAACATCCCATGAGTGCGGGCACAATCACCTCCGCTTGTTCAGGAAATTCTTCCAAGGCATCGGCTGCTGCACTTCGCTCCATTACGCTCCCGCTCTTGAGCATCGGTATTAATATTGGCACCACCACATCCCCTCTGGAGGTAAATCTGCCCAAGGCCATTATGGCTGCACACCGACTCAATTGATTTGGGTTGGTCAGCGCCGCTTCCAAAACCGGAATGGCTTCCTCCCCCACCTCGGACAAGGTATAAGCAACCTCCTGCGCTCTATGTCCCGCAGCGATGCTATCTCCACTCATCTGTTCCGCCAGCATTGGGATTGCACCTCTGGCTTTTGGTCCAAGGACTCGTATCCCACGGAGTGCAGCACTTCGCTTTTCATGTGCCCATTGAAAATCAAAACCTGTCCACCGTTGCCACCAAGGCAGGTATGCAGCGGCAATTTTGATCCGGGAATCTTTCGCTTGCAGCAGGTTGACCAGGTAGGGCACCGCGTTGGTTCCCATCTCGCGCAAAGCATCAACGGCAGGATTATATACGCCAGCTCTCGGCGGATTCTGACGTAAATCTTCCAACCACGCGCTGAGCCCCTTCCCTTCATATTGCGGCTCCCGAGCCCCCAGCATCATCACGAATAAAAGAACTCCGCCACCAGCGAGCAGCGTCAAAATCAAAGTGAGCCGTTTCTTCCCCACGCCCCCACCCTACCAAACCACCTCCCCAAATCGAGAATTAATCACGCCCCGCCGCAACACGCCCCGCCGCAACACGCAACACGCAACACGCAACACGCAACACGCAACACGCAACACGCAACACGCAACCATCCCCAAACCTCCGTTCTCTCCGCGCCCTCCTGTTGAATAGTTTCGAATCCCTAAAGGGGCACCGCTGGGCAAATTAGGCAATCCGTCATGTCGCCAAAGCAGCCTTTATTGCTTTTCACTCTCCGCCTTCAAGCGTAATCTTCGCCCCATGAGAGCGGGGTATAACGAACCACTTGGGAAATTTCACCGATCTGCTTGCGCGGCAGAATGCCATTCTTTGATCAAATGCGTTGTCATGATGGCCATTCTCGCTGCCTTGAGCCTGGCCTCCGCCTTGGCTGACGGTTGTTTTGTTTTCAAATGGAACAAGGCCATTGACATAAACGAACCTACACAGAAAGCGATTATCTTCCACGACGCCGGTCGCGAGGACCTTCTGCTCCAGGTGAAGTATGAGGGACCGCTGGAAGATTTTGGTTGGCTGATCCCAACGCCAAACCTGCCAGACGTCCGGGAAGGGACCATGGGGCCATTCTATGAGCTAAGCAAATTGACGCAGAGACACTTCGGGTCTGGTGAAGGCTGGGGGCGAGGTCGCGGCCTTGACACGCTTTCAAACGGCGGATCGGCTGAGGACGTTAAGGTAATTCAAATCAAGACCGTCGGCGCGTATGAAGTGTCCATTCTTTCTCCCAAGGACGCCGGCAGTCTGCAGCGGTGGCTCAAGGCTCACGCGTATTCCTTCCCCGAAGGAAAATCCGAAATAGTGGAGGAATATATTCGACTGGGCTGGTATTTCATCGCCGCAAAGATCGAGTTGAATAAGGGACTTGGTTTCAAGAAAGTGCCTGCCACCTCGCCGAAGGAAGCTCCAGGCGCGGCCACCGCCCGCACGACACTTCAATCCAAGCTTTCCAGCGGGGAACTGCACCCGTTGTTGATCAGCTTCGACACCCCAAAAGCTGTTTTCCCTTTGAAAATTTCAGCGGTTGGCGGCAAGCCTTCCGAGGTCTCTCTTTACGTCATTGCGGCAGAACCCTTGCTGAGTCGGTTTATTTATGGACAGTCCGTCGAGAGGCTCGGCCAAAAATATAACCAATGGGAGGCGGAAAAGTCGGCGCGGCAGGAAAGTCGTCAGAAGTCGCATCAGAATATGAGTGCGCTCGGACTTCAGATGTTCTTGGATTCGTTTTACTCAAAAGATCCTAGAGATCCGATTCGGCAACGCCTTCGCGACTACACTCGGGAGGAGCTTCTGGCTCTGGCGAGTGAAGGGGAGAGGACTGTGCAAAAAGATGAACTCAGCGAAATCTATTATGCGCCACCGGGAGAGTTGCTTCAATGTCTGCGAGTGAATGACAAAGAACTTCCTGCTTGCCGCAAAAGTTTTTCGCGCTTGAAAAATGGAGACTGGTATCTCACCAAGCTGGTTCACACGTTCGCTTCGGCCGATATGCGCGATCTCGAATTCGAGCCGGCGTTCCCCGCGCTCGCTCGCACGTTGAGCCAACCCGTGGGGCAAATCCCCGCACAAATCCTGGGCCAACTTGGTCCAAAGGCGCAGGTCTATTTGACTCAGGCTTGCAGCAGCACAAACTCCGTCGAACGTCTCAACGCGGTCATCGGAATTGAGACAAGTCGTACACCAGGTTTTGGCGACACCCTGGCAGTACTTCTGAAGGATCCAACGCCCGCGATCCGCCTTCACACGTTGCGCGCCCTCGATGCCAATACGGTGAGCCGGGTTGTTGATACAATTATAGCGCTCCTACGAGATCCCAACCGCGAGATTCGGCAGGAAGCCTGCGGACTCCTTGATAACGAGTCTGTGGATAGAACTCCCTTCTATCTGGCGCTGACACGGGATCCTGACCCAAACGTTCGGATGTCCTCAATCGGCATTGCCACCTGGATAAACAGGTATGCCCCTTCGGATAAAGTTTTCCAAGAGACACTGCGGCTGTTAAAAGATCCGAACGAAGACGTCCGGACCGGCGCTTTGCATGCGCTCCTCCAGATGCGCGCCAGGATCTCTTCCCAGGAGGTACCACGAGTGGAAATTCTGCCATTCCTGAGCAGCCGGGACCCCGAAGTCCGTGGCATGGCCTATGCCCTCCTACGCGACGGTCCTCAGGTGCCCGGCAACCCATGGGCGGCCCTTCCCTCCAGCGAAACTTTAGGCCTCCTAAAAAATCCCGTAACAATGGCCCGTCTCATGGGACTAAAAAACCTGCAGAGCACCGGTGATGCCGAAGCGGTGGAATTGATCCTTCCGCTGCTCACCGATACCAACAAACTCGTGCGGAACCGCGCTTTCTTTGTTCTGCGGGAAATCACCGGTGGCGATGTGTCCGAAAATGACCCTGCCAAATGGCAAGCTTGGTGGAAGGCAAACAAGTCATCGTTTCGCCCGAAACAAACGGTCGATCAAAATAAAGAATAAGCGCTGGCAAAGCTCATCAGTCCCCGCCTCTTCTCATTAACCCCCTGTTTCAACTGGGGGTTATTCGCCCTCTGCGCACTCCCAACCGTTTCAACTGTTTTCCATTTCGTCAATGACTCTGCAACCTCTTCACCAAACTTCGGACGCGAAGAGACAGCCGGGCAGTTTCTAAAACAACGGCACCTCCACCACCTTCTTCCCCTGCTTAAACCGCAGCACCTTGCCCCCGGACTTCTCCTCAATCCTGCACAATTTCGCCAGCGCCGATGTCTCCTTCGCCGTGGCCTCCACAAAAAAGATCACCACGCGATGCGCCGCTTCCTCACCCGCCTTGAACTTTTTCGGCTGATCAGAATAGGAGCCATAAAGCGAATCCGCACATACCGAAATCCCCGGCGAATACCCGGAAGCCTGCGCATAAGCCATTCCCTCTCCCGCCATCATCACGACGCCCAACCTGCCATCCACGTTGACCCAAGCTCCGGGAATAGCCGCAAGCTGCCGGGGCTTCTGCGCATCAAAGATTATCTGGCCATCCTGATCGGACACCACCCGCATGCCACCGCTGATCTGGTCGTTTTCGATACCCACCGGAACTCCCAGCGCTTTCTTCACCGTGACATCCTTCACCGCCGTGACCTGGTCTTGATAAACCACCGCCTGCTCCCCGATCGAAGTCACTTTCACGGTCTGCTTCAACCGTCCGCCATTAATCAACAACGTCCCGGTCGTCTCAAAACCGTCCAGCGTCTTTTTCCACGAATGTTCCTGAACCGTCATTTTGGCATCACCAGCCGGAGCCAGTTCAAACGATCCAACCAATCCGTTCAGGATCGGAACCGTGAACTCGGGATTCCCCTCGTGACCTTCTCCAATCGGAATGAGCTGGCCCATGATTTGGTTCTTCCAGGAAAAAGTCACAAACTTCTTCCCCGTGCGATGAACAACAAAGTCCACATAACGATACTCCCACACGCCCTGGTCGCAGGTCGTGGCAGCCCGGTCACTCAATTCCTTCGTCGCCGGTCTGAACACTTTATGCGCAATGAAGCCATAGGCCGCCTGCTCGGCGTTGACCGAGTGGCGCGTGATTCCGAGCTTCGAGCCAGGAACGGCCAAATCCCCCTGCTTCATCACCTGCCAGGCACGAAGATATTGCAGACTCCTCTGCTCGAAGTGTGCGGCGAGCGGATCCTTCCCATGCGTGGCCAGCGTGGCAAACAGGTTGAGGTAAGGCAGGGCGTGCAATTCCCAGTCCATCCCCTGAGGATAAGCCGCCTCGCCCCACGGCAAAAGGACTGTCTGAAACATCCGCCAAGTGTCCATGAGATGGTGGGCCGCCGCCTGCGGAATAGGCCGGCCGGCATAAGTGTAATACATCGCCGCCTGCGTCAAAAAATAGGAACTGCACCCGACATACGCGGGATGAAATTTGTTGTGGTTTTCGAGCGTAAAATCCGGTTGCAGATTCGCGCCCTGCACCCACTGGTTCACGGCCCGCCCGTCCACCAGGCTGGTGTCCTCCAGATCAGCCGCGGTGCAAAGCGTGTTCATCATGTACTTCTGCGCCGTTTCATGCCAGGCAGCGGCGTGCGGATGCGAGGGAAACATCAATTCACCCAGGACCAGGCACGGCACTTCCCACCCGTTTTCCTCGGCCTTGGTATCCAACCAAAGTCCGGTCGGTGGCGTCCGCTTGGCCAAAATATCATCCTCCGAAGCCACCACGCGCTGGATGCCTTCCTGCAACCCGGGCTCCAATTTGTCCCACATCAACCACGCGCCAAAGAGGAGCGTCCCCGTCCACATGCCCGACTGCCAACTCTCGGAACCAAACTTCTCCGTCGCACCCCACTGTTTGCCATTCGTGCATTTTTGTGTGCCGGTGACATGCGTGGCCGTGGCGTAACGTAGCGCTGCCGTGGCTTTGGCCAACAACTCCCGTCGTTCTCCCTCACTGAGCCCATCGTCATACTTGAGCAATGTTCCACTAGCCAGCACCATGTTGGCGATGGTCCGGATGCCTTGATTCCCGCTGCTAACCCCGTCGCCCCAGTAGCCCACCGCCGGATCTGACGCCGAACTCTTCCAGTCCTGGTCGGCATGACGGCAGGCATCGCGCAGAACCAGGGTATAAGTTTTCAAGACCTCCCGCTCCGAAAGCGGGTGGATCTGATAAATGTCCTTTGCCAACGAACAAAACGGCAACAACAACAGGACCAGAAAAAATCTCATATCGCGCCGCCAGTAGAGGCCAGGAAGATCGTGTTCATGAATGAATCATCCCTTGGCAACGCCCTCTCTTCAAACACTTTTTGCATCAGACAGAGCCCGCACCCCATTTCTCTCCGGAACATGTTCATTGTGCAAAAATTTTATTGCACCAAAGCCCACATGGTCCCAGGCCCACCCTCACATCCCCGCACTCAGCCCAATCTTCGCCCGCACCTCCATCACCTCTGGATGCGCCCACTGCGTCGGCGTGATCTGCCCCAACTCCTTGCAGGCCTCCACCGGATTTCCCAGCTCATTCCAACCCTGCGCCGCGCGCAGGTAATGCGTATCCGGCGCTTCCAGCGGCTTCAACTCACACAAACTCTTCAGAAAATTCCCGGCTCCAAAAGTAAACCCCGGCTTCCCCTTCTCCCCCGCAACGTAAAGCACCGCGCGAAATTCATTGCCCTTGATGCTGCGCACCACTTCGACTGGCAACTTGCACAAATCCACGGCCTGGGCCTCAGACGTCACCCATTTGTTGTTCTTAGCCAGGTACTTTCCGGTCTTAATATTTTGGATCAAAACTTTCACGCAATACCTCTAGCACGACCTCGCAGTCAGACGGGCGACGTTTCTACCCTCCTCCTTTGTCCTACAAAAAACCAAAGGGCCGACCCCATTGCTGAGACCGGCCCACACACTTTCAATGAGAACAAATCATTGAATAGGTTTGACGCCTCCAATGCACCCACGTTCAATCCGCATGTCCTCAAATATCACTATAATCTGCAGCTATTTCGCTATCAGCAATTTGCAGCCTTTGTGCTCAACGCTCATGAGGCCCGAGGCCTTTGTCTTTATTCGTGGTTGCTCCTCAGGGAAACGTCACCCGGAAGAACCGCTTAGGCACCGCCGAATTGACCGGCGTAGACCAGTGCAAAGCCCCATTAACATCCGCTGCATTCGTGCTCACGTTCGACCACGTCACCAAATCATCAGATATTTGAATCACATAAACCTGCGATGCAACCCCTTGCACAGAAAGCTGCAACTGATTATTCGCCGCTGGCTGTATTGCAGTAATCTGCGGCGCTGGCAGATTCGTATACGTGGCACTCACCACCGCATTGCTGCCCGGCATGATGAACGACGTGGTCATTGCACCTGGGCTGCTCACGCCCGCCCCTGCCCAATGATCAAATTTCTGACCGGAAGGTGCCGCCTGCACTGTCAGGCTGAGAATGGAACCGGCTCCGTACGCACCGCTCCCACTCCCTTGGCTGACAGTCAACTGATACGTGCTTGCCCCATTCGTTCTCCAATAACGCAGCAATTCACGCAATGCCTGCGGCGGATTCGTTGGTGATGGCCGTCCAAGCTGATCCTTGTCGTTGATGCCGTGGCAATTCGCACAGGTGCGAATTTCACCGGGGCGGAAAGTTAGCCAGAAACGCTCCTTCACAATGCTCAAATTATTGTTGGTGCCCGTCAGTTGCCACGTTACCGCGCGTCCCGCCGGCACGATCGTTGCCTGCGACCCATCCGGCATCAATTCACTGCCACCGAACGGCGCATTGGGCCGGCTGCTCGGCGGGTTAAAATTGGCCGTATCATGCATCGGCGTGGCCAGAATGCGCCGGCCCGGCTGAATGTTTGTCGTATTGTAATTATATCCGCGCAGATAATCCGCCTGCAGAAACTGCAAATGCGTGATGTCATAATTGGTATGACCGCCCGGCACAATCGAACTGGCCCCGCCCGGCACCCGCAGGTTGAACGGCTGCTGCTTGTCCGCCGCATCCCGCGCCGTCACATTGCGGCTGATCACCAATGCCAGCCCACGAGCCTTGAGATCCGCCTGGAAAGTATTTAGATCCACATTCTCCTCGCTGAAAACCTGCGCCTCCACGCTCGCCACTCCCGGATTCCACGGCTGCGGCACGGAGCGCGATGTCACCTCCACCGGCTGCAATTCCCACAAAGTACTCGTATTCGTCACCAACGTGGTGTCGTCCCAATAAACGGCACTGCCCGCAATGCCGCTGGTCAGCAGTTTGTTCGTCGTCCACGTCGCGCCGTTGGGCGTCATTGTCATCAAACGAAAATGGTATGCCGGAATAATCAAGTTTGCGGTTCCAGAGTTCGTATCCACTGCATTTGCGCCAGTGTAAGCCGCGACCAGGGACTTATCAGACATCGGCAGCGGATTACGATACACTCCCGGCGTCGCTGCCAGATTGGAAATCTTGGGCGTGATATACGAAACCACCATGCCCGTCGGATTCAGCGAAATCCCGCCCGTAAGCGTGATGATTTGCCCCGCTGTATGGGTGCCACCAAACGGACTGAAATCCGGCGCATCGACGCCGAAATACGTTCCCGGTTGGCGCGGGTCCTCGGCGATTTGAAAAAAGTTATCCAGATAGTTTGTATTCGCGCTCACGATTCCCGCTCCCGCACGCGCGGCTGCAGTATTATTCGTCAGCGGCACCAAATCCAAATCCGCCCGAAACGTGGTGGGGATGGTTTTGTTTAACTCATGCCGGCCGACATGATTCAGCAATTCCTCATTGCCACCATCTTGCGAAAGCATCCAGGGAAAGAACTGGTTGAATGTATTCCCATTGATGTTCAGCGCATTCAATGCGTTCGTATCAAAATTTCGCGGCTCGGGAAAGGACTCCACCAGATTTGTCAGGATGGTTGCATTCGGCAATTCCGATGAAAAGTTCAATGACCCATTCGTTGCGCGACCCAGCCGATCATCCGTCGAATTACTGTCCACCACCAAATGGTCCCACCGCGTCATAATGAGCCGGCCGAAACTGTCTATAAACGGATTGAACGCGCCGCTCGGCGTATGCTCCAGCACACGCAAATCGTTCGTGGTGGGATCGATGCTATAGACGCCGGTTATGGACGCCGCACCCTTATACTCCTCGCGCTGCGGATAAAGATGTGTCAGCCCATTGAACGGCCGGTCACTCATGAAAATGATCCGCCCATCCGTCGCATAGCAAGGACTGACGTTGTTGTAATTCGTCGGCTGGTTGAGAACTTTCACAATCGCGGGAACCACATTCGAGTTCGCCACCACCGCGGTCAGGTTCGTAAGTTCATAGAGCTGCCAGAAGAAAATATTAGTATCGCCCGAGAATCGTGGCGCACCCACCACCATACTGAAGAGCACCTTGCCTCCGCCCCAATGAATCTGAGGATCACGCACCGCAATGCCATTAGTATGTTGCACCCCGCTCATCCCAAGACCCGCCGCATGCGTGAGATTCAGCAACGTGCCATTCGTATACAACAGCCACAAATCCCCGCCGCGTCCCGCTCGCGCGGTGTCCGAGCACTGATTGCCAAATAATGATACAACGGAAAGAAACGTGTTCGACACCGTGCTGTTAAGCTCTCTCGGAATCGGCACCTGGGTGACAAACACCACCGGGTTCGTGAGCCCCGCCAACCCCGTTGGCCCCGTGCTTGCGGTTGCCACCGAAGGCCTTCCACCACACCAAAGCCCCGCCAACAAGCAGCCCATGATCAATAAATTTGAGCGCCTCACGCCCACAAATTGTTTAACACCCAGTAACAACCCTAGAGATACCTTCATTCAGTCCTGCAAAAGCAACCCCGGTGCCAAGTCCCTGCTTTCCATCCATTCATTTCGCATACGTGGAAATCGTTGCCTCTGGCAACTCCTCCCTGTGCCTTCAAACACACATTTCCTTTCCTCCCAAACGTGCTATCCTCCTTCAGAAGCCATTCAAGATCGCAGTCCCGTTTTATCGCTGCAATCATTGCCGTTTGCGAAGTCGAATCTCATGAAAGTTGGAATCTTATCCATTTTTCTGCTTATCGCGATAAGCGCCTTTTCCCAGGGCACGCCGGACATCCTTTGGCAAAAGTCCACGCCGGGCACCCCATTCAACGGCATCGCCGTCTCACCCGATGGCAGACTGGTGGCCACTGCCGGCACCAACGCTCCAGTGCAAGTATGGAATGCCACCAACGGCTCCCTGGCGCATTCCCTCTCCGGCCCCACATCCTGGATCGGCCAACTCGCTTTTTCTCCCAACGGTGGCTACCTCGCCGCCGGCTCGGGTGACCGTACGGTCACCCTCTGGGAAACCACGAATTGGACGCTTGTCTCCGGCTTTGTCACCCATCAGCAAGGCCCCGCCATCGCCTTCTCACCCGACTCCTCCATGATCGCGCTCAGCTCCCAAGCCAATGTCGAACTCCGCTCCCTCCCCAAGTTCGGCCTGATCCGCAGTTGGACCGCTGGCACAAATGAAATTCCCGCCGTTGCCTTTTCCCCTGATGGCACCCGACTTGCCTCCAGCGCCGATTTTCGCGGCCAGGATACCCGCCTCAAAATGTGGGATGTCGCCACCGGCAATCTCCTCTGGGCCGTGCCAACCGCTCAAACCTATTCCATCGGCTCACTCGCTTTCTCACCGGATGGCACCCGCATCGCCACCGCCAACTCGCTCCTCAATTTCTCCAGCTCCGTGCAACTCTTCCGCGTCACTGATGGCGCTCTGCTCCGCACCTATCCCGAGAACGCCAACTCCGTCGCCTTCTCTCCCGATGGCCTGACCACGCTTTCGGCGGGCACCAACCTTGTTTTGCGCAGCGTCCAAAGCGGCGCCCTCATTGCATCCTTTACCGATGGGATTTCCGCAAATGAATCCCGTGCCATCACCTTTGCCCCTGATGGATCTGCGTTTTATTACGGTCATTCCTCGCAACACCTCTTCGCTGCTCGCGTCCCCATCGCCTTCCACCCGTTCCTTCTGCAACCCAACGGCTGGACCCTGCGTTGGAATGGCGGCGTTGGCCCATATCAACCCCAGTTCAAAACGAACCTTACCGATCCGTGGCAAGACCTCGGCACTCCCTCCACCAACCAATCCTTCACCATCTCCAACCAATACCCCAACGCCTTCTTTCGTGTCATTGCGCCGCAGTGACATTTCCGACGGCTCGTCGCGGTATTCGCCCCTTGCACAACCAACTCCTTTTCGATAAATCTCTTCATCATGCTGAGGACGCGCATACTTTACGCCTACGTTGTCGTAGCACTCTGTTTGCTTACTGCCTGCTCCAGAAGTCAACCGGAAGCTCTCGCTCGAAAAGCCCGGTCCATTGCCTTGCTTAAAAAGGATGGCGTGCCGGTTATGGAAAACCTTCCTGTCATTGAGGATTCCAAAACCGCCGTCCGCCGGTCCAGGAAAGAGGTGGCGCAACGAGCTATTGCTCTCTGCATTGTCGCTGAGAAAGCCGACGGGGCCGGACCGGAGGAAACTAACGACCTCATTAAGAAATACCATGCTGATACGTTCTTCACCCCCAAGGAAATGGTTTTCATAAAAGATCCCCACCCTCCCAAAAAAATGCTGAACCGTTTTTCATGGCGCTATGAATCTTACTGGGTGCTTCTTTGGTCTCTGGGCTATATCGAGAGCCTGCATAAACCCGACCACCAATGCGACGTGCTTGCAGCGGTCGCAATCCTTAAAAACCGCACGACCGAGCAATTCATCGACGGCGCAACTCTGCGTGACCTGAACGAGCTGCTGGATCACGCTGACCTTATTTACCGTTATCATTGGGCCACCGTTGATTCCCGGGTAAATGGCAGAAAAAACCCCTCCAACCTGAATGATGATGTCGCCTACGAGCACCACTATGCCCTGCACTGGCTGATCGGCGACGAGGACGAGGATTGGGACGATGTCTCCACCGATACCTAAACCAGCTTGGCCCACCCCTCATGAGACTTTCCCCAAATACTTGCCCCACCTGCCAGTCGCAGGGAAAACATCAACTCCTTGGTCACAAAAGATATCCTTCTTCCGCTCTGCCTTTGGCCGGCGGCCCGCTCATCGCGCTCATCTTTGAATTAAGCCGGAAGCGACGTTTCCGTTGCGGCAATTGCCAATCAGAGTTCTATACACATACCATTGGCTCGCGCTTCTTTCTTGCCTTCTGGATTCTATTCCTCGCTTCGGTGATCCTCGCAATTCTCGCCATCGTTTTGCAAATTATACTGCACCCCCAACCGTCATAAACTGATTCGGCAATCAGACATCTCCAATCCTCTCCGCAATAGCTGGTTTCCTTAAAATCAAGACCCCAAGTCCATCTCGCACAATATTTTCGTTTTATTAAAGTTGACTTTCATTTTATTCAACATAATGTTAAATCATAGTTTCACATTATTAAACAATGCATCAACCGAACCACAGCCGTTGGATTGACCTTTTGGAAGAGGAGGACCTGGCCTTTATCAAGCGCTTCATCCTTTCTTCCGGCTCGCTCAAGGACCTCGCCACGGCCTACAACGTGACTTACCCCACGCTCCGGCTGCGTCTCGATCGTTTGATTGCCAAGCTCACTGTCCTCGACAACCAGAAAATTGAAGACGACCACGAGCGCCTGCTCCGCGCCTTGTTCGCCGAAGGCAAGCTCGATTCGGTTACGTTCAAAAAACTGCTTCACACATATCAGCAACAAAAGAAAGGTGCTTCATGAAACTGTTCCTGACACTCGCCACCGCGCTTCTCTGTGCCCTAAATGCCCGCAGCCAGCAAACCCTCGCCGAGTACGATTGGGCGAAGCTCGCCAGCCAGATCCACGGCGCAGCTGTCGTCACAATCGATGGCCGCCAGGCGCTCAAAATTGAAAACACAAACGACGCCCCCCTCCAACTCACGCTGCTCAACATCGAGCATCCACCCATCACTCAAAAAATTTACAGTCTCCCCGGTGAAATCCGCTACGACAATGTCAAAGGCGATGGCTTTCTCGAATTGTGGAATTATTTTTCCTCCCCCGGACAGCCTGAAGCCCGCTATTTCTCACGCACACTCGGCGACGACGGTCCGATGAAAAAAATCAGCGGCACCTCTTCCTGGCGCGAATTTAGCCTTCCTTTCAATAGCACTGGAACCAGCAATCCTCCCACTCGCCTCCAGTTCAATCTTTATCTTCCCGGTCGCGGCACTGTTTATCTTGGCCCGGTAAAACTGGCGCAATATTCAAACTCCAATCTCACGGCCGCCCTGACTCCCTCAAACGCCTGGTGGTCCGATCGCACCGCCGGTTTGGTGGGCGGTTATGGCGGCGGTTTCATTGGGATTCTTTGCAGCATTTGTGCTCTGCTTGCCTATAAAGGCAAGGCCCGTGCCTTCGTAACCTCCGTGCTGCTCGTTCTCTCGGGATTCGGCGGTGTGCTCGCTACCCTGGCCTGCCTCGCCTTGATTCAACACCAACCGTATGCCGTTTGGTTCCCACTCACCCTTGGAGCCCTGCTGCTCAGGGGCATCTGCCCTTACCGCCTCCGCACGTTTCAAAAACAATACAACGATCTCGAACTACGCCGCATCGCTTCACTGGACGCCTCCAGCGCATAATCTCTAAATCCGCTCCACCCGGAAGGATCTTCGTGGTTGCCATCCTCCATCCTCCATGCCCCTGTGTATTTTTCGTGGCTATTCCCCTTTCGCGTATTAGCCCCGCCCTCAGGACTCCTTTTCTTGTATTCCTGCCAAATCTGTTTATCTTTTGCTTTGCCTCGAGATGGTATGAGTATTTTTGGCAATTGGTTCAATCGACGTCCGGCAGTATCGCTGGATTCCATTCGCTTCAACACAACCGGTTACCATTCGCGCGCCTTTCAGCCCAACCGGCGTGACTGGTGCACGGAAGATGATGTTGCCATCACGCTTCATTTTTTTGATCAACGCCCGGACCTGCCCCCCGTCCCCTGGACTCCCGGATTGCTGCGGCAGTTCTACGAGACTCCTCTCGCCCTGACTGCTGCGCGCATCATTGAGTGCGATGTCACCACTGCTGGCGGCTATCCCGCAGTCTGGCTCATCATCAAGTCCCCCGCGAACCCGATTGGCAATTCCTTCCTGGGCTCGCTCACCATCCCCTTTCGGAATTTCAGCTTTGTCATCAAGGTGCAAATCTCCGAGCAGGAAAGCACCGGCTTGCGTGAGGCCGTGCTCATGGATGAAGCTCTCCGCACAGGACGGATACAAACAGTGGGTGACAGGCTCATCACGAACGACTGGACCGCCGACGATGCATCCTATGATTCACGGTTCCCGCTACACCCCCTCTCACGCGTCCGCCAGGAAATGCGGCGCATTGCCGAATCAGCCCTGCTGGAACCCGACGTCCTTGCCGCCCCTCTATTCTAAGTAAAGTTGGGAACGTTTTGACAGGAAAGGCCATTCAAGTGGCTTTCACCAAACCATCATTCCTGCCAATACTTTATTCACCTCACTTGGACTAGACCGTACTCCAAAAAGAATGTCAAAAAAGGGTTGTGCTCTGATGGGAAAACAACCCGTGATGGCAATCCGCGCCATCATGCCCAATCAACCATGCGCTGCCAGACGTAGTCACCCTCTCCCTTTGCGCATGGGAGAGGGCGGGGTGAGGGAAGATGCGCCCGGACTCCGCGCCGCCTCGGGTGACTCCCACGCCCCCCAACCGATGTGGCGGCCAAGAGCTCGCTCCGTTTCCGACATTCATTTTGAGAAATGTTATAAATGTGTTCAGTCCATACCGAATGCGAAAAGAAATTTCCGAATCGCAGGAGGAATTTTGGCTTGCGGCAAGACCGACAACGTCGCTTCAAATCAAAAGCTCCGTGCACCCAATAACGAATCACCCTGACCGCACCCAGACCATGGCTTTTCAGTCTCCACTTTCATCAGACTTATCGCCTGTTTTCATTCCGGTCCTTTTATCCATTTCGTAAATTTTGGCATTTGGTATAACTGCTGCCCCGGGGCAGCGTCCTCACAGGGCAATGCAAAGTAAAAAACTGCTCCCTTGCCCTTCTCACCTTGCGCCCAAATCCTTCCGCCATGACGCGTGATAATTCGATTCACCGTCGCCAGTCCTATTCCGGTTCCAGGGAATTCTTCGGCTGCGTGCAATCGTTGGAACGGTCCGAATAGCAGCTTGGAACTTTCCATGTCGAACCCTACTCCATTATCCTTTACGAAATACACACACTCATCCTCCTGCAGCATCGCTCCAAACTCAATCCTCGCTCCCGGGCGCTTTGCCGTAAATTTCCAGGCATTGCTAAACAGATGTTCCAGAACCACCCGCATCAATCTCGGATCTCCATACGCCGCTGGCGTTGGCAGGATCTCAAAATGCACCTCGCGCGCCGGCTCGCGACACCGCATCTCCTCTACAACCGTCCAAGCCAGCGCACTCAAATCCACATGTTTAAGTTGCAGTTCTCTTTGCGTTAATCGCGCCAGCGCCAAAAGATCCTCCACCGTCTGGTTCATCCGTGCCGCTCCCTGGATCACAAATTGCAAATACTCCCTGCCCTGTGCATCCAGGTCTTTGCCATACTCTTCGGACAATAGTTGCGTGAAGGAAAAAATCGCCCGCAATGGAGCGCGCAAATCATGTGAGACCGAATAATTAAACGAATCCAACTCGCGGTTGATTGCTACATAACGCGCCGTCCGCTCCTCCACCTGTTGTTCCAATTCCTTGGTGCTGAATTCAGTCATTTCCTCCGCCCGTTTCCGTTCCGTAACGTCCACCACCACACCGCCTACCCGCACTGGCTTCCCTTCAGCCTCGCAAACCACACCCCCATGGTCTTCCAGCCAAATCACCTTCCCGTTGTCGGAGCGTACAATGCGAAACCGGGTCACATATTTTTTACGCTTTTCCAGCGCCTCCAGCAGTTGCCGCCGATATCCCTCCAGATCTTCGGAATGTATCCAGGTGAAAGCGCTGTTAACCCCTTTGATCACTGACGGCGCACGAATGCCAAATACCCTTTTGGCATTGGGAGATAATGTTATTTCATCCCTCGCCAGATCCCAATCCCAGCCCACCATGTGCGCGGATTCCAATGCCAATTGCAGTCGCTTTTCACTCTGCACCAATGCCTCCTCCGCCCGTTTGCGCTGCCCAATCTCCGCCTCTAATGCCTTTCCTTTTTCTTCGGCTATTCTCGTGCTCGCCTCCGCGCGTCGCCGTCCCCTCTTGGCCGTCTGGCTGAAGGCAGTAATGACCATCCCTACAACAGAAAACTCCAATAACCCGATCCAATCAACACTATGAAATTCCAACAGATTTAAATGGTACGTCGGAGGGATGAAAAACCAATCTGCCGCCAGAAAACTTAAAATAGTGCAAAATAATGAAGCTCCCCAACCACCAAACCACGCCGTAGCTGCTATCCCGGCAAAATAGGCAATGTATACAAACCTGTCTCCCAAAATTGGCGCCAGGGCGACTCGAAGCGCCGTTATTAACACAACACTGAGCACCGCAACAACATAAGGACGCAGTGCCTCCCACAAGGACCAAAAACGAGCCGACCACTGCACCCCCTCGCGCGGTATTGCAAAGCCAGCCTTCATAATCCAATCTAATCCTGCTCTTCCAATCCTCAATAATTACCTGACCCTCTCGAACTTTCCGGCCTCCCGCCACCGCCGGCCCTTTACTTTTATACCCTCCCGCTTCATCCTAAAGTTCAGCCGATGAAGAACATCGTTTATTTCGACCTGGAAACACAGAAGTCCGCCGAGGAAGTCGGCGGCTGGGACAAGATCAGCGCCATGCGCATGAGCATCGGCGTTACCTACTCCACCGCCCGTGGCGATTACAAAATCTACGGCGAAAAACAGGTCGACGATCTCCTCACCGAACTCCAGCGTGCCGATCTCGTAGTCGGTTTCAACCACCTCCGCTTCGATTACGAGGTGCTCCATGGTTACACCTCCATGGACCTCCGCCAGTTACCTACGCTAGATATGCTCGTGGAACTGCAGAACACTCTTCAGCATCGCCTTTCTCTCGATTCCATTGCCACCGCCACCTTTGGCCTCGAAAAAACTGCCGAAGGCCTTCAGGCCATCGAATGGTTCCGCCAGGGCAAACTCATGGAAATCGCCGAGTACTGCTGCTTTGACGTCAAGCTCACGAAAATGGTTTATGAGCATGGAGTAAACTACAAGGAACTCCACTACCACAACCGCTTCGGCAAAAAACTCACGGTTGCGGTAAAGTGGTAATTGGTGGCAACCTGGACTGCTTTTGACCTGCAATAATTTGATTGCTAATTCTCCCCCACCTTCCCTTAATACGCCGGTCTAAACCAAAAAGATAAGGGCGGCCATGAAATTTATTTTTGCTATTGCGCTCCTGCTCGGCGTGTCAGCCCAGGCAGGTGAAATCGTTTTAAAGAAGGATACCGGCTTCTCAGTGGCCGACCTGAAGTTTTCTCTTACCAACGCCCAGGACAACTCGCTCGCTGAGGTCACTTTTTCCAGGACAGTCTTTGATGTCGATGAGGCTCCGGTCTATAACTTCCTCATTTCTCGCTTTGGCAGCAATTATCTTTTCTTTAACCCGAAAAGCTTAAGCCTCGTCGCCGATGGCCAAACGATACATTGCGTCAATACCAGTGATCTGTCTGCCATGAGGTCAACTGTCGGAAACACCAGAAAGGAACTGGAGGGCTTTGATTCGGACGAAAAAACGTTCCTCAAGGTCTGCCAGGCGAAACAGGTGGACCTTCACCTCGATGGCGACAAAGGCTCTTCCATTTATCATGTGGATACGGCAAAAGCAGATCGCGGACGTGCTGAATTTGCCGACTTGATTACTCATGAAGCATCTGCGGTTAAAAGCAAACAACCCGCCGCTGCCACCAGCAGCGCCGACGACCTCAAGGTTACTTCTGTCAAAGGTAAACTGGCTGAACAGTCAGACCTCGGCTGGCGCTTTTCCTACAAGCTGGACGCCAGCAGTGTGGCCGGTTGCAAAGGAAAAATCATTCTCATCCAATTTGTGGATGAGGACGGCTTTGCGCTCGCTGAGACCATGGAAATGAATGTGACTCTTCAGCCCGGCGAAAGCAAATCCATCACAGGAATCAAAACCATCGATGCCAAATCCGGAGCGAAAGTGAGCAGAGTCAAAGCCGAAGTTAAATAGATCACTAGCTTGCCCCACAGGAACTAGACCGTACTCCAAAAAGAATGTCAAAAAAGAGGTTGTGCTCTGATGGGAAAACAACCCGTGATGGCCATCCGCGCCATCATGCCCAATCAACCATGCGCTGCCAGACGTAGTCACCCTCTCCCTTTGCGCATGGGAGAGGGCGGGGTGAGGGAAGATGCGCTCGGAATCCGCGCCGCCTCGGGGGACTCCCACGCCCCCCAACCGATGAGGCGGCCAATAGCTCGCTCCATTTCCGACATTCATTTTGAGAAATGTTATAAACAGCTCAAGACCCGCAATCCGAAGCGGAACCACCAGCGCAATCCAGCGCATCCCTCGTTATTCTTGCCAATACTTTACTCACCTTACTTAGAGTTCCCTGGTCGTATCCTGGTATTCTCCCGGCGGCAACGCCTTCGTTTCCACAGATTTATTGCTCACCGCCACTTTGCCGCTAAAGACATTCTTTGCATTGAATGCCACCGGCCCTTGGACTTTCAACTCCCTGCACTGCGCCAGTGACGGCACACCGCCCCTGAGCTTGGAATCCAATTGATCCACCAGTTTGTAATAATCTGAATCCAGATCAATCGCTGGCGGCACACCCTGACGACTTGCCGCCAATTCCAATCGCCAATCCTTCGTCACCTCATACGCATCCGATCGCAACGCCAACAAATCAGCCGTTGTCTTGACTGGTGCAAACCGCGTCCGCGGCACCACAATCGCCCCGGCCCCATCGAAACATTCAATTGCCGCGCCCATCGCCGTTTCGAGCTGAAACACCTTCGTGGAATTCTTGTCGCGCGGGTCCACCGTCTTGGAATTCTTGATGATCGGCAGCTTGATGAAACCCCCGGTCGCATCCAGCAGTTCCTTCAATTTATCCAGCCGCACCCAAAGATTATTCGTATTGAAAAAACGGTGCTTGGAAATGTCCTGGAATGCCGCCATGTCTTCCTCCGGACATTGAGCGGATTCCCGCAGCAGCAACTTTCCATTTCGCTGTGCCAGGTGACCGCCCTTCTTGTCCGACGCCGTCCGCTCGCAGACTTCCATGAGGAAAGGCTGGTTGCTTTTGGCAAAGTAACTCAGCAAATCCAAATCCAGGCTCGCCCCCAGGTTATCCGAGTTGGATACAAACATGTATTTAACCCCACCGGCAAGCAACCGCTCCAGCCAACCCGATCCCAGCAGCGAAGGATACAAATCACCATGTCCCGGCGGACACCATTCCAGCTCCCGATTCGCCGGCCACTCCACCGGCCTCAATGTCTTCGCATCGACCTTTGGCACCGCGCTCTGCATCAACTCCAGTTTTTGCGCCTCGCCCAACTCTGGATATTTCTTCAGAAAGTCCAGCGTATCCTTGCTCGTGCTGAAACTGTCCATCAGCAGGAAGCGCAACTGCGACCCATGCTGCTGGCGCAAATACAAAATCTGTTTCGCGATGAAATCCAGGAACGTAAGGCCATCCTTCAATTGCAGCAGCGACTTGGCCTTCTCCAACCCCATGCTGGTCCCCAACCCGCCATTGAGCTTCACCACCACCGCCTGCGACAGCAACTCCCCCTGCCCCGAACCTTTCGACATCTCTTCGAACCGCGGCAATTGAACCACGGGTTGAATGCTGCTCTCGGGAATCATTCCTGACTGACCAGCCACCAAATTGTCGTAACTATGTTTAAACGCCCGGATGGCCGCCTCATTGAGATCGGCTCCGCGCATTTTGTTCGCATATTCAAGGAATGAATCGCTCATAAAAGTTTCGGGATGCTTCCATAACTCCCTGCCCTTTGTCCATAAGGCAATTACCGTTCGTTTCTTCAAAGCAACTTCTTTGTCTGAAACACCGCCGTTCCTTTGAATTGTTATTCTCTGTCAACCATCATAAACTATACCATCAATTTATGAAGGTTTTCAAATACACTCTCCTCTGCTGGCTCGTTTTACTCGGCAGCTGTTGCTTTGCTGCCGAAACCAATTCCCCCATCTCCGCCCCCCTGCCCAATCCACTCACAATGCGTAACGGCACCCCGGTCACCAGCAAGGAACAATGGTTCCACGACCGTCGCCCTGAACTGAAATCCATGTTCCAGTTCTTCATGTATGGCAGCATGCCGCCCAATCCGGGCCAGACCAACTTCGTGGTCGAACGCGTGTATAAGAACTTCTTCGACGGCAAAGCGACCAAAAAGGAAGTCACCATCTCGTTCAGTTCTGATACCAATTCCCCAAAAATTACCTTGTTGGTCATCACTCCCAACCATCCTCCTAAAAAAGCCAGCCAACGCCTGAGCGGCAATATCGGCACCGGCAGTGAGCAATTGATTGCTCGTGCCCCACATGACGCCCGCTACCCCATCTTCCTTGGCATTAATTTTAATGGCAACGATACGCTCTTGACCGATACCACCACCGCCCTGCCCAACGGTTGGGTCTCCAAAAATCGTCGTGGCAGCGTGAACCATGAAGCCAACGAAAAAGGCCGTGGTTCACAAGTGGATATGTGGGCCATCGAGCAAACAATCGATCGTGGCTACGCCTTCGCTTCCTTTTATTGCGGTGATGTGGAACCCGATGATCCGAATGCCACCACCGGCATTCGCACCTGGCTCAATCTTAAAAATGAAACCGGCGCACTTGCCGCCTGGGCCTGGGGAGTTTCCCGCGCGGTCGATTACCTCGTGACCGACCGGAATATCGACCCCAAACGCATCGCGGTCGTCGGTCATTCACGTCTGGGCAAGGCCGCCCTGCTCGCCGGGGCCTTTGATGACCGCATCGCTTTAACCATTCCCTTGCAAGCCGGTTGCGGCGGGTCTGCTCCCAGCCGTGGCACCATTGGAGAATCCGTGAAAGCCATCACCAAAGAATTTCCCCACTGGTTCAATGATGAATTCAAAAAATATGCCGACCAACCGGAAGCGCTTCCTTTTGATCAAAATTGCCTGGTCGCCATGTGCGCCCCTCGCCCTGTCCTCTTTGCCGCCGCCGCCGAGGACACCTGGGCCAATCCCGCCGGCCAGTTTGAAGTCCTGCGCGCCGCCAGCCCCGTCTTTTTCTTCACCGGTGGCGAAGGCCTCGCCGCCAAACAAATGCCGGAAACCAATCATCTCATCAGCAGCCAACTCGGCTACTACATCCGCCCCGGCAAACATTCCATGACCAAAGACGACTGGAAATTTTTCCTCGATTACGCCGACAAGCAAATGCGGTAACCGCACCTTCTTATTCGTGTTGCTTCGTGTTCATCTGTGGTCAAGTTGTTAAAACCCTTGCAAATGCAGGATTTCTTATATGGATGGGCGACCACAGTCAGCGGAACTGTCAGTAACCCGGCGAGTGCTGAAACAACTCGCCAAAACTGGCTGGAACTCGCTGAAACTTTGCCACCACCGTGTTCTTGAACGCAAGTAAGGGCAAAGTCACTGATCGCCGTTTTGCCTGATTACTCCGGTTTTTTAGTGGAATGTTTCACCTCGCGCCAACATTTCCAAGATCAACTTCATCCGTTTCTCGCGGGTCTCCGGCTTCTTTGCCGTTTGAAGGCGATAGACTATGGAATAAATGTTGGCTTTGTTTAGCGTTTCAAAAAATGCCTTTGCCTTCCTATCGTTATCCAATGCTCTCAAAAAATCTTCGGGCGGAGTGGCATTGCGGGGCGAATCATAAGCGGCGTGCCATCGGCCATCGGCCCGGGCAAACTCAATTACTTTGAGCCCGGCGGAGGTCATTTGGCCGGTCTTGACGAGCCTTTCGGCGTGTTGTGTGTTTACTTTTGACCATCCGCTTTTGGCACGGCGCGGCGTGAATTTCTGGAGCCAGGAATGTTCGTCATGCGCTTGCTTTTGACCATCTACCCAGCCATAGCAAAGCGATTGGTCCAAAGCTTCGGCGTAAGTAATGGATTTTTCGCCTGAGTCTTTCTTGAAGATACGGAGCCAAATGCCATCCGAGGTAGCATTGTTTTTCTCAAGCCAGTTTCGGAAGTCGAGAGGCGATTTGAAGCTTAAAGTGTTCATGCATTCCTTTGAGCCAACCCATGCAGAGCTTTAAATTACGCTGCCAGGATATTTGATCAAGCCCATTTCATTCGAGATTTCAGAGCCATCATTGGGATGTCACCGGGCAAATATATCAAGGGTTTTGCTATTTTAATGAGGTTCTGAATCGGGTTTACAGATCGTGTCCCTCTGTGGTGAATTTGACGAAACCCTTTATTTATCAGGGTTTTCTCGCAGGACGGACGGCCACTGTCAGCAAAAGTGTCAGTCACGGGGCCGACGATAAAACAATTCGCCAAAACTGGCCAGAACTTGCTGAAACCTTGCCATCACTGGCGTTCATAAACGCTGTGGATACTGGACCGGAATATCGAAACAGATACCCGCTCGCGCTGGCCTGATCGCTAACGCGCAGCTTTCCGCACGGCGGAAAGAGAAGTGCGTGGAAAAAGCTGCGTCCATCCGCCGTTTCGTTACGAAGCATGGTTTAGCCCTTCAACAATAATTCCGCTGTAATCCGCCCCTCGCAAACGGTGTTGACGTGCCTCACGGTAAGCGGGGCTGTCATACCACCGTTTTGCTTCATCGAAAGAAGGGAATTCAAGAATAGCTGCACCCTCGATTTGCGCCCCTTCAATTACTTCGTGTCGTCCATACAGGGCATGAATCGTGATTGGCTGACCGGCCAGCGAAGCCGGTGCCTTTTGAGCATAAGTTTCAAGTTCCGCAGGTGTATGTGTGTGCTTGCGAATGAATATGATATAGGCAGGCATAAGATTTTGGTAGTCCTTCAGGGGACGATTTCCAGTGATGCAATTTTGTCACCTTCGCAATTGAAGATGTATCGAAGATCAACCGGACTACCGGGAAAGTTTCCGGTCAGTCGGCTGGTGACGAAAGTCCTACCGCCTTCTTGTTGACACGCGAAAGGCTCGCTCGTGTATTCATACTTCGCCGACGTGTCAGTCTTCCATTGCTTGATCGCAGCTCGACCCTTGTAGGTATGCTCTTCGTCTTTCACGACCGCATTTTCGGTGAAGCAATGCGAGATCGTTTCGCTGTTAAGTTTATCGGCATCGAAATAAGCGGCGATGGGCTTGGGCAATTTTAGGGATTTTGTTGCGGGTTTCATATCTAGTTTCCTTTCCTGTTTGAAAGTCAGACCGTCGGAATCGTGCCGCCGTCAATTACAAATTCGGTTCCCGTGATAGATGAAGCCCTGTCCGAAGCCACAAATGCCACCAGTTCTGCGACTTCATGCGGACTGTTAGGACGGCCCAGGGGAATGCCGCCGAGCATGTCCATCAATTTTTGCCGGGCCGTGGCGTAGTCGCTTTTGTCTTTTTCCGCCATGCGGTCAATCATCCTGGTTGCAGCATCAGTTTCAATGAAGCCGGGCGAAACCGTGACGACCCGTATCCCTTTTGGACTGACTTCATTCGACAATGCTTTGCTGTAATTGCTCAGAGCCGCTTTCGCGGCGGCATAAGCGATGGTTGAATCATAAAGCGGGAGTGCTCTTTGAATGGACGAAATGTGAATTATTACACCGGAGCCTCGCTCAATCATGGAAGGCAGGAGCCCGCGATCCAGGCGGACGGCAGGATATAAGTTCTCATTGATGTTTTGCTGCCAGATTTCGTCGGTGACTGTAATAAATCCGCCGCTGGGTGCCGATGATCCCCCAACATTATGGACGATTATGTCAATTCCATGAAAGCGGTTCAGAATCTCATTGATTACTTTCGACGTGCCTTCAGGGTTTGAGACATCTGTCTGAATAAAATGGTTGTCCGTTTTTTCCTCCGGCGCAGACCGTGCTGTTATGATGACGGTTGCTCCTCCCCGTTGGAAGCGGTCGGCAATTGCCTTGCCCGCGCCTTTTGTGCCGCCAGTCACTAAAACGCGCTTGCCATCAAATTCACTTTCGTAAGGAGTGTTTTTTGCCGCATTCATGTCATTACTCCTGCTTCAATAGTTTCACTTTTCACCCATAATCAGTATTGCCACAATACGCCGCCAAAAGTGGACTTGCAATGGCTTGGAATCCGTGTTTTTAGTCTAAAACGCCAACAAGGGGTCAAAAGTATTGTTATTTTGCGAAAATTGGAACAGCCTATGTGAGACGAATTTAACCGCGCCGCCGTTCAACTTTTTGAAAGTTCAAGACCTATGGATGTTCTTGCCGACATCATGTCGCTTCTCAGGACCAGCACTCACTTGTATGGCAAGCTGGATCTGTCCGCTCCCTTTGGTTTCAAATTTCCCGGCGAGAAAGGCATCTGTATTATTGTCCTTAGAGGCTCGTGCTTTCTCGGCGTGGACAAGGAATCACTCGTCCCGCTAGTAGGCGGCGACTTTGTATTACTTCCAGCCCCCAAATTCTACTCGCTTCGCAGCAGTCCCAAACTACCACTGCGCCCCGTCGAGCAAATAACGTCTGAAAAGGAATTTCACCGAACACGGCTTATCTCGTTCGATGGCGGAGAAGGGCCACCCACCACACTGGTTGCTGGATGTTTCACATTCTCCTCACCGGAGAGCGAATTGCTGGTAAAACATCTTCCGCCGATCATTCACCTTCAAGCCTCGGGAAATCGTGCAACGCCGTGGTTTCATTCCACCCTTCAATTTATTGCGGCGGAGGCGGCGCAAAATCTGCCGGGCGGAACCGCCATTGTTGATCGTCTGGCGGAGGTGCTTTTCGTCCTGGCAATGAGAACCCGCACGGATTCCTTTTCATCGGCCAATCCAAGCTGGCTGCGCGCACTTACCGACCCACAGATTGGCGAAGCACTTAGACAAATGCACGCCGAGCCAGGACGGCCATGGACTGTGAGTGACCTGGCGCGAACCGTGTCAATGTCCCGCTCGTCCTTCGCTGATCGTTTCCGTGAATTGGTTGGAGAGACGCCACTGGGTCATCTCACTCAATGGCGAATGGTCAGGGCGGCGAATATGATGTGCTCCAATCGTCCAATGAAAATGGCCGCCATTGCATCAGCCGTCGGATATGAATCGGAGAGTTCATTTGGAAAAGTCTTTCGGCGTGTCATGGGAATTTCACCCGGCAAATACCGTTTAACCAAGCAGATTGACCAATCTACACCCATTCAGGGAACAGGGCTGTCCTGTGAGCCTTGGGGTTCCTGAGTTTGCTGATAGGACTTCTACTGTCAGTGAAAGTGTCAGCGCAAGTGCCGAAAAGGAATGAAAAATTCCGGCGAGTAGTAACGCATTTATCTTTATTTTACAGTGCTTTTTGCTACTTTATGAGTATTCTGAATCGGGTTTACGGATCGTGTCCATTAGTGGTTGAACTGCATTTCTCCGGCTTAAAGCACCTCCGCACGAGGCTCGTTCACGCGACTCCCCAGATTCCCGTAACGATGATAGTCGATGCTGAGACTCTGCTCGTGCAGATACCAAAGCAATTCCAACCGCCCCTCACTCGACACGGGCACACTGACCACGCAACTTCCCGTCTCCCGCGCAGCCTCAAGCACCGCGACGGGCACACGCTCCGGCGCGGCGTAACGAAGCCGCTCCGCCTGTCGTTCGCGAATGGCCTGCACCAACTCCTCATCCGATTCCTCAACGAATTCAATGGCTCCCGCCCACAACTCGGTCAGTTCTTCAAGCAATGAAACGTCGGCGGAATCCAGCCCCGGCGGCACGCTCACCGTGACCTGACTCCCCGCCGCATGCGCCGCACAAGCCCGGGCGAACAACTCAAACATCGTATCCGCCGGATGCACCCGAATGCGTGTGTTCCGCACCGGCAGGTACCGGCGAAAATTATCCTGCCCAACGAGCTTGAAATGATCATGCGCTTTTCCGAACTCCTCACGGTAACTCCGGTCATAGCTCATCACTGTCGCAATAATTTCATCAGCCCCGCTCGCCTTCGAAGTCCGGAGCCCTTCGCAAATCCCAGCCAACGTTGAGCGACTCGGAGCAGCCTCAGTTTCCCCACCACCCGCATCGCTGAAATTCATCAGTTGCGCCACGTAGTTCGGCCCCCCGGCTTTCATGCCGGGACCAAAAACCGATTTGCCCATGCCGCCAAACGGCTGCCGCAGCACAATCGCTCCCGTGGTCACGCGATTAATGTAGAGATTGCCCGCGTGAATATGTTCCTTCCAATAATCCCACTCGCGCTCATCCAGACTTTCCAACCCGCTGGTCAGCCCGTAACCGGTCTGGTTCACCAATGCCACCGCTTCGCTTAACGTCTTGAAGCGCATCACCGCCAGCACCGGCCCGAAAAACTCGGTCATATGTGTGAAGCTGCCCGGGCTCACGCCATACTTGATGCCGGGTGTCCAAAGATTCGGATTGCCTTCAATCGGCTGCGGCATCAATGCCCATTCTTCGCCCGGTTCCAGCACCTTCAGCGCGGTTTCAAGGTCACCGCTGGGTGGCCGAATCAGCGGTCCCATTTTGGTGTCCAGCTCCCACGCCGAACCGACCTTCATGCTCTCCACCGCTTCGCACAAACCACGACGAAAAGCCGGATCATCATAAACTTCGTCCTGAAGCAACAGCAGCGACGTGGCGGAACACTTTTGCCCGGCATGACTAAACGCCGAATGCAGGATATGCTTGATGGCCTGGTCACGGTCGGAAACCGCCGTCACAATCGTCGCGTCCTTGCCACCAGTCTCCGCAAACAATGTCAATCGTGGGTTATCACGCAGCATGCCAAGCGCCGTGGCCGTTCCACCTGTGAGAATCACGGCATTGACCTGCGGATGATTCACCAGCTTGCGCCCTTCCTTGCCGCCGGAACACGGCACGAATTGCAACGCATTCTTCGAAACACCCGCGCGCCAGAAACACTGGCACAGTTCCCACGCTACCAGCACAGTGTCGGAAGCAGGCTTGAGAATCACAGTATTACCCGCCGCCAACGCCGCAGCGACTCCACCGCACGGAATCGCGATGGGAAAGTTCCACGGCGAAACCACCACCACCACGCCCTTGCCTCGTGCCCGCGTCGTCGGCATCTCCTGCCACCAACGCGCGGTGCTGCGATAAAACTCCAGAAAATCCACCGCTTCGGAAACTTCAGGATCGGATTCAGCCAACGTCTTGCCGCCATTGGCCAGCGCCACGCCCATCAAGTCTGCCCGACCTCTACGCAACTCCTGCGCCACTCTACCCAGTATTTCAAATCGCGCCTCGGCGCTTAACTTCCGCCAACCATCCGGATCAGCCGCCGCGCTCTCAACCGCCCGAGCCACATCCGCATCCGTGGCCTGCAGGTAACGGCCCACGATAATTCCCGGCCGCGACGGATCCAAACACTCGCGCATGGGACGCCCTTCAAACAATTCTTCACCCGCCACAACCAGCGGAATCCGCGTGGCCTTCTCCCCAAACAGTGGCTGCCATTTCGCAATAATTGCTTCTCCCCACTTACCATTTTCCGGCAACACAAAATCAGTGTCCGGTTCATTCTGAAGCAACTGCCAGCCTCGCGCCACGGCCGCGGAAGGTTCCAGTGGAGGCAAATTCCGATTCTGCGTACGACGCGGCGCCTCGCTGGTCGCCGCCATCGCGTCAAAGGAAGCCAGGAAACCTTGCTCCAACTTCTGCCATTCCGGACTCCCCACTTTGATTTTGAAAGCGTGACGCAGAAAATTCTCCGGCCCGGTGTTTTCATCCAGGCGGCGAATGAGATAACCAATGGCGTTGATGAAATTCTCCTTCTTGCAGGCCGGAGCATAGAGCAGCAGCTTCGAAGTCAGCTCGAACAACGCACGACGCTGCTGGTTCGCCATGCCTTCCAACATCTCGAATTGCACCCGGTCAAACGCATTGTTTTCCTGCGTCAACACCAGCGCATACGCCAGATCAAACAAGTTGTGCGATGCCACCCCGACATTCATCGCCGCGAGATTCTCGGGCTTCATCATTTCGTGCAGCATCCGTTTGTAATTGGCATCGGTCTCGACCTTGCTCTTATACGGCGCCTGCGGCCAGCCGCGCTGCGAAGCCTCCGCCCGCTCGCTCTCCATGTTCGCACCTTTGACGAGACGGACCGTCACACGCCCGCCTCCTGCCGCCACTCTCCGCCGCGCCCACTCCTGAATATGCTGCAGCGTGCGAAAGGAATCTGGGACGTAACTCTGCAACGCAATCCCGGCGCGGACCTGCTTCAGCCCCGGCCGATCCAGCGTGCGCATGAACGCCTCCGCCGTCAGCTCCTTGTCCCGGTATTCCTCCATGTCCAAATAAACAAACTTCGGCACCTGCTCGCCATCCAGCCGCATGAATCGCGCACGTTGCGCCGTCAGGAAAAGTCGCTCAAGCCGGTCGCATAGCCGCGCCACAGTCAACTCCCGCGCCAGTGGCGAAATTTGCGAATACAGCGTCGATATCTTGATCGATACCACCTCAATTTCCGGCCATTGAAGACTGATCAAATATTGCTGCAATCGCCGCTCCGCCTCGGCTTCACTCAGGATCGCTTCACCCAAAAAGTTCACATTCATCCGCACCCCTTCGTGAGTGCGTTCGCTCAGATGCCGCGTCAACATCTCCTTCTCCCCGGGCAGGATAACATTCGCCGTCTCCTTCTGCATGTGCTCCTTGACCAGGGGCAAAGCCACGCCCGGCAGATACCCGCCAAACGATTGAAAACCCCTCATCAACGTGCGGTCCCACGAACTGAAAAATCGCGGCACGCCCTGCACGTCGAGAATGTGAATCAAATGCTCCACCGCCCGATGCGGATCGTTCGTGCGAAAGGCCTGATCGGTAATCTGGGCGAGAGTCGCCTTGTCCGACGGCGTCTGCAGCATCCGGTCCAGTTCCGCCTGCTGACGCTTTTCCGACGGTGTCTGCAATTCCGTGGCCCGTTCCTGCAATCGACGCGCCAGGAACAACGCCTTCCTGACCGTGAGTGGATACTTCGCTGGCTTGTCAGAATCGAAGCCATCCATTAACTGATCGAGCAGCGGAACTTGCATCTCAGATTGAAGATTCATAATTTCTGAACACAACCGAATCGGCTGGGAAATAATGCCACCATTTGTCGCACCGGGCAAACCGGTGCGCCTGAGTAAACAACCAACCTGCCGAAACACAATATAATTCCTTTAGAAGTAATCGGCACCCTACAACTGACCCTCATTCCCCACCTCACCTATCAAGGCGGCAAACGCGCGTTGATCGAAACCGTGCGCGCATTGACAATAAATATCGCAGTCAAGACCTTGGCCGCCAACTCTTCAAATGGGCCATCACCCAATCCCGCGCCGCCTCGTGGAACTCGTCCTTCAGCTTGCCCTTGGGATTCGATAGAAATCCTTGGCGGGGTCCGTTTGCCGCCTTTGTTGCAGCCTTTCCATGGAAGGTCTACCCCACTCATTATTCGCCAGGAAATATGCTGGACAGCGATTTACGTCCAGCACAGCATTCAATCCATGGAAAGGATAGGCCACAGAATCTAATAGGTAATAACTGTTAGGCGGCATCGCACTTTATGAAGCCCTCATTGGACGAGACGGTTCCACTTCGGACAGCATTTGTGATCATGCAGCGATACCTGGAGTTTTATTGGGAGCACACCGGACGAGGTGGTGAAATTGGTTCGTTACTCAGTGACGTTCAGATGCTGCAGGATGGAGGCACGGCAGACCCCGCGGCACTTGAGGATTGGCTTACCGTTGCCGAGACAGTGATACGTGGCGGACAGGGACCGCTTTTCATGCAGTTGACGCCAAAGCCATGACTATATTGCCACCTAACACATCACTGGAGCCAACTGGCGTTGGCGCCGGCAATTCCGCTGCGCGGTTCACGTCCCGCGTCGCCGGTGGCTCAGTTCTTGGTCGTTAGGCGGCAAGAGCACATATTTATGGAATTACCCTTTCCAATGCCGATGACAATTCGCTGCTACCAGTGCGGAAAGGTGTATGATGCAGTGCTGACTAGCGAAGAGACGCATGAGTTTCCTTGCCCTGCTTGCGGGAAGGTTGAGGTTTATAATTTGGCCGCATTGAGGGAAAAGGCCGAGAAGATTATCCGACAGCGGACGAGAGGCCGGTGATATTTTTAGCGATTATGTTTTTGAGTTTTGAACATTGCCACCTAACCATGCGCTCAACTTCGAACGTTCCGTTTTGAATGCTCGATATTTCCCGCACTTTGCAGCCCGCCCCAAGGTCCAGCGGACCGAAATGTTTATAGGGACCAATCCCAAAAACTATCCCCGCTTCGGCCCAGGATTTTAAACAGCTCAAGACACGCCATCCGAAGCGGAACTGACCGCGCCAACGCCGGTTGGTTCCAGTGATGTGTTAAGCCACGGCTCGTGAGACAAATATAATCTCATCTTCGTCCAGTGAATCTTTTGGAAGAAACACAAGCCCACCATAGGATGTGTCAATCATCAAACCAGGCGCTTCCAAATTCCACCGCTCGACATCTTCTGGCAAATCAATGATGTGCTGAACCACGCCGGCGTAAGCGCGATGATGCAATAAAACAGCATCGCCGACTCGAATCTCTGTGCCATCTGGATACAAAATCATGTCCCACGCTCGATCTGGCCTCACGTTCAGGAACTGAGCCACGCCAAAGCAGTGTTGTCAACGCGCAAAGCGTTAGCGGCGTTGGCTCCAGTGATGTGTTAGGCTGCCGTCGGATTGTCATAAAACTCAAATGCTACATCAATGCCGCCTCCATCAAGCAAAACCATCGTCGCGTAAGAAATGTGCTCTATCCAACCATCCAGCCGCTCAACATCCGCTGGCTGAATCAATCCATTGCTTCTAAGCATGCCGTCTGGATACACCCCCCATGCTCTGGCTAAATGACAGATACCCCAAAGTGACCTGACAACCTCTCGGTCAACGACTGGCTGCTCCAGCGAAGGAGCAAGCACAAGCAATGCCGCCATAACCTCGTGATAATTCTGCTCATTCAAATGACCAGAAAACGGACGCAACGAACCTAGGAATCCTGACTTCATTTTGGGATGGTCAACATCGGAATAGGCGAAGCTGTGCATCAGCAACAACTCTTTGGCTTCGGCGATAGTCATAATCCTAAAAGTGTAGGCAGCCTAACGTTCCGGATCAGTGACCCCGCGCCAGTGATATTCGAAATGCAACCGGGACGCAATCGCGGGGTTCACTGCATCCGGTTTGTTGGGCATTCTCATCGTTCGAGTTCTCGCGCGGCGACGTAAGCTTTCCGGGCCCAGAACTCAATATCAATCTTGGGCCAATCATTTCGGAAAAGCGTAAACGATACCCACTGATCGCCGCATTCGGGATACGGCACGCCTCCACTGGCAAGGGCACGAGCCTTCATGCGCTCATCCAATCGGAATGCGGTCGTGTCCATCCCGACGGCAAACGCCATGATGATACCCTTGGTGGAAGCAACCACGTAGCGATACTGTTGCCAATCGGGACAAAACATCTGGACATCTCCCAGCGGCTTCAACGCCGCACTCAGGGCGCCAGCGACATCAGAATGCGCAGACAGGCCGTCTAGATGACTGAGCACCTGCCGATTGATGCTCGTCTCTAGTTCGGATGGGATGCTCCGTGTCATGGTGTTACTCCGCCCAACGCCAGATATAGGTAATCCGAAGTTATTCATGGTCTGCGAGCGGGCGGTTGAAGAGCTCGCGCCGATGGCAACCGCGACGGCCCGCCGCCGTTCGCTGCAGCGCATGGTTAGGCGACTTATTTGGTAAATCTGACATCTGAAATCTTCGCATCTACTGCTCCCTCCTTCCACTCGGTGGGAACTGACTTAGCAGAGTAAAACTTCCCACTCTCCATCTGCCAAACGTAACCAGCCTTGAGCGGCTTATTGTCTCGGAGTGAATACTTAGATACGAGAACTGGAGTGTAGTCCTCCTCGTGAATCACTGCTCCAGTGGCGTCCTTGAAAAGAACTGTGACCTTCACCATCTCCAAATCTCTGTCTCCAGTG
Organism: Pedosphaera parvula Ellin514; assembly: GCF_000172555.1. NCBI lineage: Bacteria > Pseudomonadati > Verrucomicrobiota > Pedosphaerae > Pedosphaerales > Pedosphaeraceae > Pedosphaera > Pedosphaera parvula. The sequence continues at coordinate 81,416 of NZ_ABOX02000015.1, read as the reverse complement.
TTGCGCAGCTTGAAAAGCACGCCTGGAACTTTCCCGTCGAGAATCGAATCCATGTAACGCGCCTGCACATCGTAGAGAGAGAGGTGCTCCTGAATGTATGCGGTCTTCGCCTTCGTCTCCTCATCTTCTTGGACCTTCTTCTGAGATGTGGAAGATCTGGACTTCCTGGATGACTCCTCCACGGCCCTCGTAATCGCCGCCGAAGTGCCGCCCGTGGAAAGAATCGGAAGGACTAAAGCGCCAACGCAGATAACCCCGCCGAGCAACGGCATTCCGATGCCCTTGCCACTCTTGAACAGCGCAATCACAAAACCAATGCCCGCAAGCAACAAACCGATGATCGCCACCGGAATGGCAAGGAGTCCGAGAAATGGAATCCAGCCCACGAGCAACGACAACACTCCGACTACGAGCGCAATGATGCCGAGTGTCAGCGATGCCGTATTTTTCGTCGTGACGATGACGGTTTGGGGTTCTTGTGATGTTGCGTTCATGTGTGGTGTGGCATAGTCGGCTAACAATTATCATGCGACACGTGTCGCAATCATTCCAATATACGAATAATATTTCGAGCCGCCTCACTTGCCCAGCGAACTCAAACTGGAACGATTCCTCACGGCGCTTGCTCAAACCCTGTCACCGCCAGCACCCGGAATCAAGCGTTTAGAAATGGACTGGTCGCGCATCCGGCGCTTAACTTCCTGCGCCCGCTCTGGACTTGCCGCCGCACTCATCCTGCCACCCAGGCCGCCTGGAAATCCTGCCCGCAAATACTTTCCGCAAAGCAACTCCTCGCTTCGCAAGACCCGCTAAAACTCTCCCGCAGCTTCGTTCAACCCGGGAATGCAGACAACCCTCCGCTTCGCTCCGCGTTATCTACATTCCTTTTCTTGTTAGGCCACATTATTTTTCACGATGGGGCTGATGGTCGCGGTTCCAACGCACCAAAGCTGCGTCGCTGGTATCTTCAAAAAGAAATTTCAGCGTCGGCGATTCAACGTGGCCGTCGCAAAACACCACGTTGGCTTTGCCATGATGACGCGTGCTCATGTTTCCGTACTTTTCTAACTCGACCAAACTCTTTCGCATGAAATCTCCTTGAATGAAATCTCCGACTGCCATCATTTCGCTTGGAGCAAACACTTCTGACTCAGCTATTGGTTTGTAACTATCCGGTGCACCCTCAACCCGGATGGCCCTGAAGGCCGAATTGGTTGGTTGGGTTCCTCCGCAACAAGTTCTCTGAGTATTCGTCTGAGTTGTACCCGTAGGACAATCTTGGTCCTGGGGGAAGCAGCCAAGTGGCTGACGGGCATACCCATACTCCTCTTAGAAAATAATTTGTTTCAAGGTGAGAGTCACCAAACCCATCCCGTGCTAATTGGCCACACCAAAACCTGCTATTGTAGTTCTCATTTGTGCTTGCAAACCTCACGGGATAACCGTGGTCGTTTGCGAGGAACGTGTGCAAGCCCACCCCGATTTGACGTAAATTGTTGACGCAGTAAATTTGTTGCGCTCTGGCCTTGCCTTTAGAAACCGTTGGCAGCAGTAGCGCGGCCAGAATTCCGATGATTGCGATTACGACCAAAAGTTCAACGAGCGTGAACCCGTCGCGACCACCTCTTTGCATTTGCATACACGTTGTCGGCTCCATGATCGTTGAATTACGGCTTTGTGACAAGGTTGCGGCCTAACGCCCCAAGCTCAGCGACGGCGGCCACGAGGCGCGCCGATTGCAAGCGCGACGGCCCGCCGCCGTTCGCTGCAGCGCATGGTTAGGTGTCCAGGCCACGATTGACATAAGGTTCACGTTCCATCCATTGACTTGGTGCGGGGTTGTGCCTTTACGTAATATGCGTCGAGACCCTTCATCGAACAGACAAGCCCGAATGCGAGTATGATGCTTCTTACCCAGTTCATGGTGCTCCACTCGGAACAGATTTTAGTGAACACATCAGCGTTCGACTGGGCGGCGAGGAACAAAATTTCATTCCGGGGATAGAAATAGGCAAAGGTCAGGGCGTCCGTCAGCACCGCGAGCAGGAACGCCAGTCCGAAATACAGCCTTACCTTCCTTCCGAACTTCCAACAAGCAACCAGAGCGGCTAACGCCAGAAGCTGATTGAACGGCGAAGCCGTCCGGAAAAATGTTCCTGGGTTGACGGTCTTGAAGTAGATTCTCGCTGTGAGAATCGAATCTGGAATGTTGGCGCTCCAGCTCCTCGCGTCGACGATCGAGTTGTAGACATTCACGCTAAGCACAGCGGCCATCAACGCCAAGGATGCAAATATGCAGATTTTTCTCATGATGTTCTCTCGATTCCAACAGCTATCCACGCGTGACTCCTTGGCCACGCTGAACACCTAACAATCAATATGCGACGCGTGTCGCAATAATTCCGATATACGAACAAGGACTACCGCGCTGAAAACATTGTCAGCTGTCATTTGGCGAAAGCATCTTGCATTGAACACCGCACAGATTTACTACGGCTCAAGCGATACTGAAATTATCTTCAAACACTGCCGCCTCACTTGCGCAGCGAACTCAAACTGGAACGATTCCTCACGGCGCTTGCTCAAAACCATGTCTTCGCCAGCACCCAGAATCAAGCGTTTAATGCCATCCTTTTCTTCTATAGGAGGTGCAGGCATCATGAAGCAGAGAATGCGAAGGGTGCGACTTGTGTCAATACTTTGGACCTCACTGACCCCTTTTTTGGTTTGCCCCCTTTTCTATCGAGTGAGGTAATAGGAAGTACACAACCCGGTCATGGCTTAATATTTGACCGGTTTCTTTAAATCCTCCTCGATCCTCTTTAACCTTGCTTTCTTCTTCTCCTCGTCCTTCTTGATATTGGTAGCGAGTAGCCAATCTTTAAACGCCTTTCCGTTTATTGTTAATTGAGCAGTGCCATCACTGAACCTGTCAAAATATGCGCTGCTGGTCTCTGCTTCCCATACTTTCCGACGAGGTTCAGATGCATTTATCTTGAGCTTCCATTCTACGTTCGTAACTCCTGTAATTTCCTTTGCCAAAGCTATGCATTCAGCGTCGGTTATTTTGTGCTTTTCTTCGAAAAAAAACTGTTCGGACAGATCTTTTCCCTCGATATAATCCACCATGACTCCGTAACCCTGATATTCGTACGTTCGCCACTCGGAGTATGGGTCTTTGAAAATGTTGGTTGGCTTACCATAGCGGGTTTCGACTTGAGCGACAGTCTCTCCCAATTTTGCTGCAACGATACTGCACCAGATCAAAACAGCAGAGATCAGAATCATCCTTTTCATAGTTAAGATCAGTAATTTTCCGGCTGGCTCAAGCGATACTGAAATTATCTTCAAACACTGCCGCCTCACTTGCCCAGCGAACTCAAACTGGAACAATTCCTCACGGCGCTTGCTCAAAACCATGTCTCCGCCAGCACCCAAAATCAAGCCTTTAGAAATGGACTGGTCGCGCATCCGGCGCTTAACTTCCTGCGCCTGCTCTGGACTTGCCGCCGCACTCAACCTGCCACCCAGGTCGCCTGGAAATCCTGCCCGCAAATACTTTCCGCAAAGCAACTCCTCGCTTCGTACGACCCGCTAAAACTCTCCCGCAGCTTCGTTCAACCCGGGAATGCAGACAACCCTCCGCTTCGCTCCGGGTTATCTACATTCCTTTTCTTGTTAGACATCATGCGAATCATACTCGTGGCTCAGAAAGCACCTCCACCCGACCTTTCCAGCCGCCCATGTGTAAATAATCCACAACTCTTGGAATGATCACAGACTGAGTCTCACCAGTGCTCACATGCACTCGCCCGTCTGCGCCGGTCCAGCGATAAGCATGAATAAGCCACCGACCTCCCGCCCGTAACTCAACATCGAAACGACACGTCTGCTTGCCATCCTCGTAATCAACTTGCTTGCCGCCGCGCGCAATCTTCACAACCCAACTCTCCTTCAGCTCTGCGTCTGGGACTCTCTCGAATACACCACGGCGGTCATGCTTGTCGAAAAGAACCAAAGTGTTAGGGTCTGGCAGCTCGAACCGTTGGGTGCTCTGTCCCTTCTCACCGCGCGCTCCTCCGATCTGAAGTCGTCCATCTACTATCTTCCAGCGCATTGGCAGCTTCGCGCCACCGGGAGCGTTCCAGGACGCCGAGCCGTCGGGATTGAAGGTATAATTTGGCGGCGCGGGCATCGGAGTAGTGTCTTCCTTGCCAGCGCGGTCAATCTGCTTGACCCAGCGCCACGTGCCATGAAGTTGCGTGCTCATGATGTCTAACGAAAAAAGCTGAGCCACTGCCGGCTCGTGGCGTGAACCGCGACAGCGGAACGGCCAGCGCCAACGGCGGTTGGCTCCGGCGACTTGTCAGGCATTTGGTCCGTCTTTCGCAAAAAAAGCACAATAAAACAGAGCTGCTGCTATCAGCGACATGAAGATCACTATCCCCCAAAACACGACAGGATCGGTCACCTGAGTAACAACGGCATCCTTAGTATTGTGGCCAAATGTTACATTGAGCTTTCTATCGTGAACGGAGCGGATCGCATAAAGACTACAAAATGTGCCAACGACTAAACAAATGAGCCGTCCTAAGTCATTTAAGAAATCGTTTCGATGCCTCATAAATGCCTAACGACCGAACTTCAGCGACGGCGGCCATGAGACGCGCCGATTGCAACGGCGACGGCCCGCCGCCGTTCGCTGCAGCGCATGGTTTGGCTGCGGTCTTCTCGTCATCTCCATTACTCCTTCCGCCGTCGGGCAGCTATCAAGCGGCCTATACACTCTATGAAAAGAAACGTGGCTACCGCAAAAAGAATCAAACCCACCAAACCACCTGTCGGATATGTAATCCACAAGCTCCATCCTGTGAGCCTGTGCAAACCAAACGCCCCAACATGAGAACCAAAAAGTAGTCCGACAAGAAGTGAGAAACTGGTTTGGTCCATACGCGTGTGCTGTCGCCTAACAATCAATATGCGACACGTGTCGCAATCATTCCAAAATACGAACAATATTTCGAGTGCTGATATCGCCCCATGACTACCGCTCAGGCACTGAAACCATTGTCAGCCGTCATGCGGCGAAAGCATCTTGCATTGAATACCGAACAGATTTACTGCGGCTGGCATCAAGCGATGCTGCAACGACCTTCAAACATTGCCGCCTCATTTGCCCGGCGAACTCAAACGGGAACGATTCCTCACGGCGCTTGCTCAAAACCCTGTCACCGCCAGCATCCGGAATCAAGCGCTTAACGCCATCCTTTTCTTCTACAAGGAGGCGATGGAGGTGCAATTGAAGAACATTCAGGCGTTGCGGGCAAGGCGTCCGAGTCAGCTCCGACGCGCCCCGAACCATGAAGACACTTTGTTGCTCATAAAAACCGTGCAGGCCGGAGGCGATTTTGCCACGAGTCTGGTGGTCCGCCTGCTGTATGGTTGCGGCCTGCGCGTCCCGCTCCGGAGCCAAGGACTTCTACAAAGCCCTTGGCTTCACCCCCTCCCACACCGGCATGAAACTTTATCTCAAGTGGCTTCCGAAAATCTCCACACCAGAAACGGCCTATCCCCAGACACCTATGATTTATCGAAGCTTCCCCGACTCAATTTAATAGCCACCTGAGAACCAACCCACAAAGCTTCTGGAATTGGCATCAAACCGCTGCTAAATTTAACATGCGCAAAATAGCGTTTAGTCTATGACCATCCCGACCGAGCCAATCGACAGCATTCCCAGACATCTCACACTGATTGAGGCAGTAAGGAATGGAAACCGCGAGGACGCGGGCTTGGACCCACTACTTAACGAGGCAATCCAGAATACCGTGAAGCGGTCAGCACCACGCTGGCGGAGGAATTATACCGAATGCCGAAAGAAATTTCCGAATGGCAGGAGGGATTTTGGTTTGAGGCAAGGCGGAGGCCGCAGGCGCTATCCTTTGATAGCGACCAGGCCGACAACGCCGCCTCAAATCAAAAGCACCCTGCTCCCAACGACTAACGAATTTCCTCGCCTCCAGGATCATGACTTTTTGAGTCTCTACTTTCATCAGGCTTATTGTCTGCTTTCATTCCGGTTCTTTTTCCCATTTCGGAAATTAATTTTGGCATTCGGTATAATCAAGGCGAGCTGAGTGGACACACCAGAAAACGAAGAAAAGATGCTGCGTTCGGTTGCTTTACAGAACGCCGGAAGCACCACGCTCGCACGTGACCGTGCCGAGGCCGAACTTCTCCAGGCCAGGGCAAGTCTGGAAGAGAGAACGAAGGAACTCGCCCAACAACGCGAATGCTTTCAAGTCGCCCTCTCCAGCATCGGCGACGCTGTCATCACGGCTGATACCGAAGGCAAGGTCACCTTTCTTAATCCCGTGGCGGAAACGATGACCGGCTGGAAATCCAGCGAGGCAACTGGTCAGCTCGTGGAAAAAGTTTTCAACATCATTAATGAGCAGACTCGCCAGCCGGTCACGAATCCCGTTCACAAAGTTCTGAAGATAGGAGTCATTGTCGGCCCGGCCGATCATGCCACCTTGATTGCCCGGGATGGCAGGGAAACAGCCATTGAAGATAGCGCCGCGCCAATTCGGGACGCCACTGGAGGATGTTCAGGTGCAGTCATGGTTTTTCATGATGTGACCGGGCGACGCAGCGTGGAAGCGGCCTTGCGCCGAAGTCGTGATCAGTTCTCCGCCATTCTCAATGTCGCGCTCGATGCCATCATTACGATGGATCACAAAGGAAAGGTTTCAGACTTCAATCCGGCGGCGGAAAGAATTTTCGGCTATCGTCGCGACGACATTCTTGGCAGACCTATCGCCGAACTGATAATCCCTGAGCGGCTTCGCCAGCGCCACTACGAAGGCTTATCCCGCTATCTTGCCACTGGCGAAGGACCGGTTCTCGGCAAACGCATTGAAATGCCTGCGTTACGCGCCGACGGACAGGAATTCCCCGTGGAATTATCCATCTGCCGTATCGCACACAGCGAGCCGCCCATCTTCACTGCCACGTTGCGCGACATCACTGAACGCAAGCAGGAGGAAAAGGCATTGGTCGAACGGGCGCGGCTCGCGGCATTGCGGGCAGACATCGGCATCGCACTGGCCGGGAGCGAAAACTCGCAGAGTGTTCTACAACGTTGTTCCCAGGCTTTGGTTACACAGCTTGACGCGGCCTTTGCCCGGATCTGGACGGTGAATGAAGCAGAAAGCGTTTTGGAACTGCAGGCAAGCGCGGGCATTTACACCCATCTGAACGGGCCACACGGACGGGTAAAAATCGGAGAATACAAAATTGGGCGTATCGCGCAAAACCATCAACCACTTCTGACAAATGACGTTCTTCACGATCCAAACATCAGCGACCCAGTCTGGGCACGGAGAGAAGGCATGGTCGCTTTTGCGGGATACCCGCTGGTCTTGGAGGGAAAGGCGCTGGGAGTAATGGCGATGTTTGCGCGCCACCCATTGAGCGAAAATGTGATGACCGAACTGGCCCCCATTGCGGATGGCCTGGCGCAATGGGTTCGGCGCAAGCGGGTCGAGGAAGCCCTGCGGAAAGCACAGCAGGAGTTGCAACACCATGCCTCCACTCTGGAGGCCACGGTGGAGGAACGCACTGCAGAATTGCGCGAAAAAATAGGCGAACTTGAAGCGTTTTCCTACAGTGTTTCCCATGATATGCGAGCCCCCCTTCGGGCGATGCAGGGCTATGCCACCACTTTACTCGAAGACCACAAACAGGATCTTCCAGAAGCAGCTCAGCAATACCTGGATCGAATTTATAAATCTGCGACCAGAATGGATTTGCTCATTCAGGCAGTGCTTACTTACAGCAAAGTCGCCAAGGAACCTTTGATCCTTCATCCGGTGGATATGGAAACATTGATCGCTGACGTCCGTCATACTTACCCGGCTCTGCAAACACCCAAAGCAATTATCACCATTAAAGGTTCCCTGCCCAGGGTGCTTGGGCACGAAGTGTTCCTAAGCCAGGTCATTTCCAATCTGCTCAGCAATGCCGTTAAGTTTGTTGTGCCGGGCGTAACGCCTGAAATAAACATACATGCCGACCAAACAGAAGGATTCGTTCGTATATGGTTTGAGGATAATGGCATCGGCATCGACTCCGCGCATTACCATCGAATTTTCGAGATGTTCGGTGGGGTGCATGCAGACAAAAAGTTTGAAGGCACTGGCATCGGACTGACAATTGTTAAAAAGGCGGTTGAACGAATGGGGGGAGAGATTGGAGTTGAATCACAACCCGATCAAGGAAGCCGGTTTTGGTTTACCCTTAAAAAAGCCAATGATTCTGACAATGAACAGAACCTTTCCACCGGTTGAAAAAAGAACTGCTGCGAGCCAGGTAATCTCCGAGTTGAAGGAGTGGTGGTGCCCACGACAGGACTTGAACCTGTACGATGTTACTAGAACCTGAATCTGGCGCGTCTGCCAATCCCGCCACATGGTCCAACTCACCACCAACGCCGCCCGCTCCGAAGCCCAGGACTTCTACCAGGCACTCGGCTTCACCCCCTCCCACATCGGCATGAAACTTTATAGTCTGATGTGATTGATGGTTGTGCGATGTGATAGCGGCCTAACGACCCAGGCTCAACGACGGCGGCCACGAGAGACGCGGCGATTGCAACCACAGCCCGATGCCGCCGGTCGCTGCAGCGCATGGTTAGGCCACATAATCAATCAACTCCAATCCCGTCTCTCTGGAAAGCTCGCACGCAAAAGCTCGTGCTTTAGGGCAGTCCTTACTGCCGGTCGTTACGGAAAATTGACACAGCGCCACCGCTCGTCCAGAACGCGGATGCAGCGCCACCGTCCATGTATCTGAAATATCGTTAGTAACTCCGGACGAACAGTGACACGAAATACCTGCATACTCCTGCATCCTGCGCTCCCGTCGGGAGAACGGAATCACGCCCAGAATCCGGCAAACCTCGACAACCACGCCGCGCTGAATATCAATCCGGGTTTCGCGAAAGAAAAGCAGCAACAGAGCAACAAAGCCTGTGAAGAAGCCGCAAATGCGTGGAATCCAGTCCGGAATGCGAATGGCAACAGCCGTCAGTGCCACGCAAAGCGCCAATCCAAATATCTGGACTCCGGGACTGATTACGCGATAGGTTTTTAGCCTTGGTTCTGCGTGCATAATGGTCATGCGGCCTAACGACTAGATATAGGTAATCCGAAGTTATTCATGGTCTGCGCGCGGGCCGGTTGAAGAGCTCGCGCCGATGGCAACCGCGACGGCCCGCCGCCGTTCGCTGCAGCGCCCTTGTTGGGAGTTCTCATCGTTCGAGTTCTCGTGCGGCGACGTAAGCTTTCCGTGCCCAGAACTCAAGATCAATCTTGGGCCAATCAGCTCGGAAAAGCGTAAACGATACCCAGTGATCGCCGCATTCGGGATACGGCATGCCTCCGCTGGCAAGGGCACGAGCCTTCATGCGCTCATCCAATCGGAATGCGGTCGTGTCCATCCCGACGGCAAACGCCATGATGATACCCTTGGTGGAAGCAACCACGTAGCGATACTGTTGCCAATCGGGACAAAACATCTGGACATCTCCCAGCGGCTTCAACGCCGCACTCAGGGCGCCAGCGACATCAGAATGCGCAGACAGGCCGTCTAGATGACTGAGCACCTGCCGATTGATGCTCGTCTCTAACTCAGCTGGGATGTTCCGTGTCATGATGTTGCTCCGCCCAACGATCCGAAGCTGAGCCACGGCCACTGGCGGCCAAGCTCCGAATGCAATCTGGACTCTCAAATTTCATAGCTCAACCGAAAACTGGAGGGACAGTGGCCGCTGGCTCCAGCGCCGTGTTAGGCGCTTCGGTCGCTCTGAGAACTTCGTCCAATGTCCGGCAAGTAATCAACTCGCGGCCATGCTCCACTATGAACCTGTGCGCTCGCACGAGATTATCTCTGTCGTAGGCGTGACTCCAACGAAGCAAATGCCAAAGGCCTGCCAATGACTCGCGCTTGGATGGAATCCGACCAAGCTTGCGCAGCACAAATCGCCTGACTACCCGCCAATGGCGAACCCAAATCGAAGGCGTCAAAGCAACGATGACATCGGCTGCATCAAAACTCGGAGCGAGCCACTGATAATAAACACCCTCAACAATCCAGCCGTCGCGGGAAACAATGGCCGCCAACTTCCGGTCGCGCTCCGAGGCGTCGGCGCGAACTCCGTAGTGGGAAGCCGTGCTATCCCAAAAAAGGTCGTCAAGGTTGCAAGCAAGAACACCGAACCGCTCTGCCAACTTCGCGGCAACGTATGACTTGCCACTGCCCGGACCTCCGATGATGTGAATGCGTGACTTCAAGGTGCACGAGAAACGCCTAACGACCCAAGCTCAGCGACGGCGGCCACAAGGCTCGCCGATTGCAACAGTGATGCGATGCCGCCGTTCGCTGCAGCGCGAGCCCGTGTGAAAACTCCAAACCGCTTTTGTAAGTCGTTGATACAATCTTGTAACTCATTGCAAATGGATCCGGCTACTGCTGTTTTCCTGAGTTTTCACACAGGCTCGCGCTTGGTTAGGCGCCTGCGGCCTTCCGGATCACGTCGAGCACGAAGCCTGGCTGGGAAAGCATTGGCACGTGGCTGCTGGCAACCTCATAGGTAGTCGCGCCCATGCGCTCTGCCATGGCTCGCTCTAGATCGGGATGCACCGTATGGTCCTTCTTGGCGACGATGTACCAGCTCGGCTTCGACTTCCAGGCAGTACCCCCGACTTTCGCCTCGAATAGGTCGGGTTTCGGCGCGCCCTGGGTCGCCCAAACGAGCTTCTGCTCTTCCTCCGAGAGGTCGCCGCAGAAGTACTTTGTGCCCTCCGGCCGCAGCCAGATACGTCCATCCACGACTTCTATTTGGGAAAAGACGTCGGTCCCCGGAAACTTAGCCTGCTGCGTCTGAGATGTTTCATCGGCATCCGGCGCGAGCGCGGCGATGTAAACCAGTCCGACAACACGATCGTCGGTTCCGGCGCCGGTAATGACACTTCCGCCGTAGGAGTGGCCGACGAGGATAACGGGACCACTTACCCGGCCTATCGTTTCTTTCGCTGCGGCAACATCCTCCGCCGTTGTGTTCAAGCCGTACTGCGCCGCAATACATTCATAGCCCTCCGCCTGCAGGGGAACGATCAGCTTACTGAAGCACGAGCCATCGGCCCAGAGCCCATGGCAGAATACGATACTCTTTTTTGTCTTTGGCATATTTGTCTCCTTTGATCTTTGGTTTCATCATACTTGCATACTTTAAGATCATTCGCGAGTGGTGATAACGCCTAACAAACAATAGGCGACGCGTGTCGCAATAATTCCAATATACGAACAATATTTCGAGTACTGTATCGCCCCATGACTACCGCGCTGAAAACATCTTCAGCTGTCATTCGGCGAAAGCATCTCGCATTGAACACCGGACAGATTTACTGCGACTGCCTCCAGCGACACTGCAGTGATTTTCAAACACTGCCGCCTCACATACCCGGCGAACTCAAACGGGAACAATTCCTCACGGCGCTTGCTCAAAACCATGTCACCACCACCTGCTTTATGTGTGATGGCTGGCCCCAATGCTGTCTCACCCAGAGGCTCGTTGGGTTTCAAACCAAGGATCAATGCCAAATGTCCTGCCACTAGCCTCCACCGAATACCTGAGCAACGATAAACAGCAAGGCGCAATCCGGCGTCGCCTGCACGCGGTGGTTGGGCTTTATTTTGCGCCTTTCCGAGGCTCTATGACTACTGTGTCGTCCTCTCCCAGCGATACCTCGACGCGCTTGCCGTCATACGCAACCCGTCGCGTCACAGCAACCTCATCAGGCCGGCCGAGCGGATAGCGAATGCCGACGGTATAGAAATCTTTGCCGCCCTGATGGCCCTCGAAGGTGAAGTAGAAGAGCTGTGTCCCGCCCGGCAACTCGGTGCGGTTCGTCGCGTTGAGCGTATCGAGCAGGGTTGTAATGGAGGTCTCACCGGACTTGCTCGAGTGGACCACCTGGCCATCGGAGTGGGGAGCTAGCTTTGGCGCGTTCGTCCGGCAAGAGACGCAGAGAGCCAAGCAGGCCGTAAGGCTGGCTACCGTTACGAGGTAGTTTCTCATGTTTTTAATTTCGGAGGTTTCTTAGAGCCCAACAATCAATATGCGACACGTGTCGCAATCATTCCAAAATATGAACCATTTTTCGAGTGCAATATCACCCCATGACTACCGCTCAGGCAATGAAAACATTGTCAGCTGTCATTCGGCGAAAGCATCCTGCATTGAACACCAAACAGATTTACTGCGGCTGGCTCAGGTGATACTGCAATTATCTTCAAACACTGCCGCCTCACTTGCCCAAGCGAACTCAAATGGGAACGATTCCTCACGGCGCTTGCTCAAAACCATGTCACCGCCAATACCCGGAATCAAGCGTTTAATGCCTCCTTGTGTAGTTCCGACAACGGTGCATTTTGCTGACAAGAACCTCCAAATGGATCATCCCCTGAAATCAAAAAGCCCTGAACGTCACGCGACGCTCAGGGCTTGAGTAAACCAGGAACCAATTACGGCGTTTTCAACTGGAAGAACCGGGTGGCCTCGGATGTCACGATTGGGATGGCATTCGAGAACGTGCCGGTGCCGCTAAACACACCGACGGTGTTCGTCGTCCAGGTTGACAACGGTGCCGCCACGTTGATGGAGGTGAGCCATGTATAACTGCCGCCAGGAGTGCCACCAGTGCCGGTGAAGATCAGGTTGCCACCGGAAACCTTGATCGGATTTACCACTGGAGGAGCGGATGAAGTGACAGTCAACTCACCCGTGGCGGGATTGAACGTGCCCGTGCCGACCGGCAGGATGGTAACCGAAGTGAAGTTGCCGCTGCCCGCAGTAGAGGAGTTGAACAGCTTGAAGACGCTGCCGCTAACGAATGCGTTGGTGCCAGCATTGGTGACTACCAACGAACCAGCGTAGGTCACTGCGCTCAACCCTGCCACCTGGTCTTGCGTGGTCACGCCTCCATCCAGGCTGATTTCCATCAGTGTCGAACTGCCCGCTGACAAGGTCAGCGCGTTGTTAATGGTCAGCGTTCCAATGGGAGCGCCCGGGGCAAGTGTCGCGCCGGAAGCAACGTTCACCGGACCGGCGATTGTTCCCGAGCCACCCAATGCACCGGCCGTCACCAAAGTTTGGCCGGTGTAAGTGTTGACTCCGTTCAACCGCAGTGTGCCAGTGCCCTTCTTCGTCAGACCGCCATTGGCACCACCATCGAGCAAGGCTTGACTGACGCCGATCACACTCGTGCCGCTGTCGATGACGGCACCGCCAGCCAGGACATTTGCCGCAGTGATGTCATGCAGGAAGTTTGTGTTATTGGCGCCTGCAGCCAGGGTGCCGCCGTTGAGGTTCAGAGTGCTGGTGGCACCGGTATTACCAGTGGTCAACTCAGTCGCAGTGAACGTGCCACCGTTCAGGTTAACAACACCCGATGCGCTGGCATTTTGTGCCAGGTGAACCATGCCGAAGGTCGCCGTGCCACCACTCAGATTCCACGTACCCGTGTTTGAATCTTCGCCAATCCATGTCTCGCCGACCGTGCTCGCAAACGCACCACCGGTCTGGTTGATGGTGCCAGTGCCTCCGCCGTGGGCGATGGAGATGTTGCCACCACTACCACCCTTGGTCATCGATCCGCCACTGATGTTCAATGTTCCGGTGCCACCTTCGCGACCCACTGCCAACCAGCCGTTAATGGTAACCGAACCGGCGCTTAAGTCATATTGGCCGGTGCCGCTTCCCGACTGGCCAATCCACAAGTCGTTGGCCGACGTGAGCGTGCCGCCGGTCTGGTTGAAATAGCCATTACCGCCGTCACCGACGATAAAGTTTCCACCACCAGTCTTGTTAATCGTACCTCCGGAGAAGTTGATGACGCCGTGGCCACCTCGACCGATTGACATCCAGTTGCTCAAGTTGAGCACAGCACTGCCGCTGATGTTGTTGGTTGCTTCAGTGCCACTATTTTCAGCCAGCCAGTATTCGTTCTGTGAGTTGATTGTGCCGCCGCTCTGTTGCAGCAGGCCATAACTGCCAGCGCCACCTGTACCAATGATAAAGTTGCCGTTTGCATTCTTGTTGAAAGTTCCGCCCGTCATGGTAAACGTGCCGTTCCCACCGCGGCGACCGATCGCAAGCCAGTTGTGGAGATTGATGACACCTCCACTCAGGTTGTAGGCACCAATCCCGGACACGCCTTGGCCGAGCCAAAGTTCACCGGCCGATTCAAGTGTGCCACCGGTTTGGTTGACCAGCCCTGTGCTCGGAGCTCCGCCACCATCGCCAAGGGCCATGGGGCTTCCTTGCTCACTCAGCACGGCACCGTTCTTGATGGTCAGGGTGCCTGTGGCGCTGTTGGTGTTGCCTAATTCAATGGCACCGTTAACAATCAAGGTGCTGTTGGTCAAGACCACTGCAGCATCAATTCCTGGCAGTCCGACGACGCCCAGCGCACCTTGAATTGTGTTAGTCTGTCCACCATTGGAACCATCGAAGAACACTGTGCCGTTTTGCACGAGATACCCGGGTGAAGAGCTCCCGGAAAGTGCGTTGCTGCCAACAGTAGCGTAGGTAAGTTGAGCCGGACCCGCCTTGATGAACGCGCTGCCTGGATTTGCCATCGCAATACCGCTTAATGTGAGGTTGTTCTCAGTGTCAATCCCACCGGCGATGCCTGAGATAGTGTAGCCACGATTAATCGAGGTGGATGGTCCAGCGTAACTCAACATGCCGTTGGCGAGTAGCAAGTTGGCTGGACTTGCCGAGGAGGCGCCGATGGCACTGGGTGAGCCGCCGTTGGCGAGGTTGGTGACGCTCAAAACGCCGTTGGAGATGACGGTCGAGCCGATGTAGTTGTTGCCGCCGGTATTGGCGATGGTCAGCGTGCCGGTGCCGTCCTTGATCAAGCCGGTGTTGCCGCTGATCTTGCCAGTGCCTGTGAGCGTGTAGGCGAGACCACTATTGGCGAAGGTGACTTTGCCTGGATTTACCGTGGTATTGAGAGTGACCGTTGTTGTGCCGGCGGCGGCATCGTTGAACATCACTGGATTTCCCTGGCGATAAGTCGTGGGTGCCAGTGTTCCCTGATCAATCCAGTTCAGAGTAGTGTCAATGTCCCAGACGCCACCTGCAAGTGTGCCATCCCAACGAGGAGTGCCGGCGCTGGTGATGACGAGGTCAATCGAGGAGGTGTTCGTAGCAATGTGCGCTTGAATGCCCACCGGGAGTGAACCAAGGACGAAGTTGCCCGAGCCAGTGCGGCTGCTGTATTGGATCAACGGGAACTGTCCCACTTGAGGCAGGTCATCCGCGATGTTGAGGGTGACCGTGCCGTTCACAGCCAGTGCACCGTAGACATTAATTGGCGCCGCGGATGGATTGCCGAAGTTGCTGAGGGTGAAATCGAGCGAGGAGGCAGTCGGACCTGACATCGTCAGGCTGGCAACGTTAAGTTGTGCATTGCCATACTGAAGGACCACGCCGAGTCCGGCGTTGTTCGCCAAAGTGTAACCGCCACCTGTGCTGGACGCGGTGGTCGTCACCAACTTGCCGCCGTTGACGATGGTTGCACCGCTGTAACTGTTCCCAGCGGTGAGCGTCAGCGTGCCGGCACCGTTCTTGGTCAACCCGCCGCCATTATCCATCAAAGCTTGTGGGACGATGATGTCGAAGCCGGCAGTATTAAAGATGGCGCCACCCGCACCGACGTACACCTGGCTCAAGTCATGGAGAAAGCTTGGGTTGCTCCAGGTTGGGATCAATACGCCGCCATTGAGGCTCAAGGTGCTGTAACCACCAGTATTGCCGGTCGTGACTTCGGCTGCGCTGAAGGAACCGCCGTCGAGGTTGAGCGTGCCAGCGCTGCCGCCATTGTTACAGATCCGGAGCACTCCGATACTGGCCGTGCCGCCTTCCATGTTCCAGATGCCGGTGCCGTTTTCAGGCAGCCAGACTTCACCGCTGGTGCTGGTGAATGAACCGTTAGTCTGATTGATAATGCCGAGGCCAGAACCAGGAACGACGATATTGCCGTTGCCGGTCTTGGTGATGGAGCCGCCAGAGAGATTCAATACGCCCGTGCCGCCGCGGCCAATGGCGAGCCAGTTGTTTACGTTCAATACTGCAGTCCCGCTCACGTTGTTGGTTCCGACCCCAGAGCCGCCATTGCCGATCCAGAACTCGCCTGCGGTTGTGGTGATCGTGCCACCGCTGTGGTTGAGCGTGGCTGTTCCTCCGTCTGCGACGATAAAGGCCGGTTGTCCACCGCTGACTTGCAGCATCGAACCGCCGTCCATGTTCATCGTGCCTTCACCACCGGAACGTCCAATGACGAACCAGTTGGTGGAATTGATCGTGCCGCCCGCGTGGAGATTGTAGAAGCCGACGCCCGGAGCGACCTGGCCGATCCAGATTTCGCTGCTGGAATTGACGGTGCCGCCATTCTGAGTCACCGTGCCGACGCGCGCTCCGGAGCCGTTCCAGCCACCGTCAGCGATAACGAAGACATCGCCAGCCTTGTTAAGCACGCCGCCATTGATGGTCAGATAGCTGGTGCTGCCCGGGCCCTCGCCTAAAAACAGGCGGCCATTCAAGACGTTCAAGGTGCCGCCATTGAGAGTGTAGAAGCCGGTGGAATTGGGTCCCGCGCCGAGGTGAAACCAACCGTTGGCGGTTACGGTCTGGGCATTCTGCTGAAAAGCTCCGCTGGTTGAATCAGTGCTGCCCGGGGACAAATCCGAGATTGTCCAATCGGGGTCGCCAAGATTGATTTGCACCACGTTGGTGGCGCCGTTGTCATTGTTGGCGTTATCACTCGCGCCAGGGATAGCACCGCCCCAGTTGGCGGCGTTGTTGTAAGTACCCGTGTTGCCTGACCAGAAAAAGTCGGCAGCCTGTGTGACGGTGGTTGGTGAAACGGCCAACGTGGCCAAGGTCAAAGTACTGAATCTGAGGAAGCGCCCCAGCTGCGGATTGATTATGGTTTTCAAGCGGCTTTATTTGGTTAATTCCTGCCTATCCACGCCAAAGGACAGGCCTCTGCATGACGCCATGAGGCGACAAACCTGACTCTCTGAGTTGTGGGCATGATCCGACTATATAGAAATAACCGGCCAATCATCATGTGGCATGAATTGGCCGCAGGGCATGGGCCGAAGATTACTCACATCCAATGACCTTCTTGTAACGAAATGAAATGGGAGGAATGCCGATGAAAACTTTTAAACAAAAAACTGAAAAACACTTTCCCGGACTGCAAGGGGTGTTGCATCTTATGCGAGTTCAGAAGTGATCTCTTGAAGTTGGCAAAGCCCTTGGTTTTTACTGAGATGGTGCCCACGACAGGACTTGAACCTAATTGAGAGGTGTTTTCGGTGTTGCTCATAGTTGCGCTTTGGTGCGACTACCAATACACAGTAAAGCATGGATAGCATTGCAAAACAATAGCTTATTCGCGTCTATGGGAAATCATGTGATGTTTTTTGCGTGCGCTTTTGTGCGGTAATGGAACATTGTGCGGTAATTGTGCGGCACATAATATTGGCATTATTCTGTGCGGGATTTGTGCAGCGCTTTTGGCCTTTTTCGGCGGGTGCGATGCTGCTTTCGCAATGGGCGTCAGCCCGGCGAGAACTATTGCGAATTAGCCTGAATTGGTTTGCAACCGCTGTGCTCTGGCGGTCAGATGGTACCGGAGTAAGTATCGCCCGATAAAACCTGCTCGAATCTCCGGTCGGCGTTGAACCGGGATTTGTGCTCGTCTGGATTTTATTAATAAAGGGTTCTCAAAAGGCCAGCGCGCTGCTAATTTTGTTCCCAATATAGTTCAACACTTGGAAAGCACTGCGAAGCTACATCAACTTCTTTGCGCTTTCCAAGGGGCTGCCACCGTGGGTGAATTGAGTCGGGTTGAGTGGATATGGTTCCGACTTTTGGGCGACAGCTTTGCCCGTAAAAAAGGCGCAAAATCCGGCAGCCTAGCATCCCCATTTTCACTCTCCAAACTTTCTTTTTTCTCAGGCTGGTCGGATGCCTCATTCATGCCGCTTGTCCTTTGCTCAGAGCTTCGCAAAATGTTACAACTGCTGGCAACCGTATTTCTCCGCAACAACAGAACGCAGTAATTGCAGAAAATAAGGTTCGCTCGCACTGCCGGGCAACAGCTTCAATGTTTTTTCACGGGTCGCCTTGTCACACTCGATCCCGCGCTGCGAAAGGCTTGCCAAGCGGTTCCTGAGTCCTATTATCGCGGCAATGAAGCAAAGGAGCACCATGGAATGGAAAAATGTCGCTGATGGATTGAAAGCAGTCGTCGTCAGCATGCGATGGTTAGCATCCACGATGCTTGCGGTGAGCTTGTGCGCTTTGATGCCTCAAGTAGCCCGGTGCGAGTCGTACAATCTGGACAAAGTGAAGGACATCCAGGCCTTCCAAGGTTCCGCAGCAGCGAAGGAACTGCTCGCGAAGAATGGTTTCGTGGTGGCCGACCCGGCCTTCAACCAGATTTTTGAACCTTACATCAAGAGCCCCCAGACTGCCGAGCCGACGGGTCAGGACTGGAGGGGCAGTGTGTTGCCGTCGTTCATCACCACCGATTCAGCCTGGCACACATATCATGTGCTGGTGGAAGAAAGCGTCAAACAACTCGAGGAAGTCCAAAGCCAAAGGCTGCTTCGCTTATCCCGTCGGTTGATGGCTGCGGCAGGCGATGCAAACAATGGAAACCCAGACCTCGTCCTTTACGCATCCGTTGGCCTCGGCTTGCAAGACGAGGAATTCAGGAAATCTCTTGGGGCATCGGCAAAGCGAATCGTGGATGGTCTGCGGAGTGGCTCGGGAACAGTGGAAATGCCGGTGGGATTTCCGCTGCAGGCAGAGCAATTCCGTGCGCAGAGTTTCTATACGCAGTCACTGGAACTGAGCGATTACTTTGCCGCGCGGCAATGGTATGGGAGCGCTGTTCTCCGCCTCGCAGACAAGCGGGAAACGCGGTTGGCTGTCGAGTTGGCGCGGTTGGTGAATAAGGACCCGATATTGCTGGACTTGTGGAAGCAGTTGTCAGAACCATTCGACACTCTTCTCGCCACCGCCGAAGACGGGACGGTGCCCGATTATGTCGCGGCGGAAAAAGTTGTATTGGGCAACACTGGTGCATCCACTCAGCTAACGGACGAAAAGGTCGCGGAAATCCAAAAGAAGCTGGTGGCGCAACTGCCTATGCCGCGAGTGAGTGACCAATTCTTGTCGCCAGAGCAGTACGCCCAATACTCCAAGGAAACGCGCGGTTTTCGTTTGCTCCCACCTCGGCGTTTGCCGTGCGCCGTCTGTTTCCAGCAAACGGTGGACCCAGCAATCCCGAACCGGATGTATCCGTCTGGACTCGATTTCCTGGCAGCCTCGCCCACGTTGCATTCGCCCGCCGCGATTCGCGCCTTGCAGGCACAATTCGGAAAAGAAGTCAGCAGCGCAATCCTGAAGGTTGACTGCGGGACCTTGCCGGATTCACTGCACGGCGAAGCAATGCAACTGCTCGCGCTTTTACAAAAACCATTGCCTTCGCAAGCACCCGCGGCGTTGCGGACAGAGGCGTGGTCGGATCTACAATTGTGGACCCAGCTTGGTGCTTGGGCTGAACAACGGCATACGTGGGCATTGCATGTGAAAAATAATATGAGCGTGATGGGGATGGTGTCTCCTCCGCGAGGCATGGTCGCACCATATCCAGAATTTTTCTCCAAGCTCGCAGCACTAACGCGCCAAACTGCTGCCGCCTTTGAAAAAGCCGGTCTGGACGAAACTTTTGATGCCAAGGCCGCCGCGAGCAAAGTAGCCAAACTTGCGGAACTGTCGCAGGCTTCCCGCCTTGGAGCTAAAGCCCGCGAGGAAATGGAAAAAAATTCAGCAAATCTGGAACAACTCTACTCTCTTCAGAATTATATCTACGAGCAGCACCAGAAACAGCTTCAACAAAGCCAGGGCCAGCAAGCATATCAGCAGATTGAGCAGGAGCTAAAAGCGTTTGAAACACGTTGCGCGAAAGGAGAGGCAACAAACGCTGCTGATATGGAAATGCTTAAATTTTTCCACGAATCAAGGCAGAATCTTCCCAAATACCTGAATGATTTTGCTCCGATCTGTGACCGCCTCGCTGACCTGTCAAAGAAATCACTGACTGGCACTGGTTTGACGGGGGATGATGCGAAATGGATAAGCAGTTACGGAATGGCGCTCGCCCATTTCCATTTTTATACCGGCAATTCTTATGAAGTTCCGCGCGACGATTTTCCCATCGTCTCTCGGGTGTTTTCAAGCCCACGGACGCACTCGATGCTGTATGCCGGTGTCGCTCGCCCACAATCGCTTTACGTGATCGCTCGCGATGGTGACCATCTGCAGCTTTATCGCGGTGCGGTGCTGACTTATCGCGAGTTTGTCAAACCGAACAGCGAACTGCTGGACGATCAGTCGTGGCGTGAAATGATCTCGAAGGGCCAAACACCGCCAGCGCCGCCTTTCACGCGCAGCTTTTACGCGGAGATGACTTTTGCAGAGTTGCTGAAACGTGCCCATGCGCAGAGCCTTGACCGAAACGGTGGGTACGAAGAACTCCGAACCACCCTTTGGCAAATGAGTTCACGAGCGACAGAAAAAGATTTGTCGGCCCTGCTGGAAATCCTGACCCATGGAGACGGTGAAAATGAAAACCGGGAATTCGTGGAAGGAGTCGCAGAAATCGTGTCGCGGCTGCCGTGGCAATCGCATCAAGACCAACTCATCCAGCTTCTTTCATCCTCGGACGATGCTCGTGCCAATTCAGCCGCGCATATCCTGGTTTCGCAACCAACGGCGCTGGACACCAACCTCTTCATTTCCAACTTTGACGCTCAAACGCCCCGTGCTCGGCGCTTTTATTGCGCAATCCTAAGCCGCGTTCCTCAACAAACTGACATCATCCAGGACCTTTATTTGCACGCCTTGCGCGACCAGGATGATGGAGTTCGATGGCAGTCTGCCCTCGCAATCAAGGAGTCTCATTGGAATGATGCCCGCAGCAGCGGCGCATTGCTGGCACGCTTGAACGACACCAATGAAATCGTCGCAGCCGCGGCGGTTTATTCGCTGGGAAAACTTGGCGCAACCAACACCGCGCCTGTGCTTTTCGCGAGGCTTCTGACCCAGTTGCAGTCCACCAATCACTCGGATGAGGAAGTGAAAGAACAAGCATTGATCGTAAGGCGCGACATCCGAGACGGACAATCGGAACGCGTTCTGGATATCGATGACCTTAGCATGCGGATTTATATAGGAGGCGAAGTCGTGGCCAATGCTCGCAAGAGGGTCGGGAGGCGAGTGCCGGCCATGCCCATCACATTGCCCGGCCATGAATACAATCTGACAGGAGCATTGATCGAGGCATTAGGAGAGATGAGCTATGCGCCTGCTGTGGACGAACTGTTCAAGCTCCGCGGCACTGAATACGATACGGAGGCCACCATTGCCCTCGAAAAGGCCGCGCCCAAACGACTAAGCAACTTGTTGCTCACCACCGCGAAGGACAAGCAATTGGACAGCTACCTTCGTGAGCAGGCGATGTTAAGCCTCGTCAAAATATACGCCACGAACCATGTCCGGGACCTAATTCCGCTGCTGGATGACACCACGCCTATCGTTTATGACGTACCAATACGCGGACCCGAGTGGCGGATTTGCGACCGAGCGATGGTGACAATTTCCATTTTACTTCAATGGGAAAGCCCGATGGCAGCAATGCACTTCCGGCCCGGACAACTTGAGCAGTTGACGGAGCGCGTCCGTGATTGGGCGAAGCAAAACCAAGCGGCTCAGTAAATCAGTCAGGATGTGCTCGCAATTTAAATCCTCATCAAAACCATATGCATCTTTCACGCATTCAGCTTTGGAATTTCAGGAGGTTAGGATCTTCTGGCGAGTTCGATCTCTCAAATCCGAGTCCAACGGCTGCGATTATCAGGACCGGAGGAGCGGCCAGAGCGATGGGAGCGGCTGCGGTGATTAACGGTACAGCTTGATTAGGTTTCATTCGTTTAGTGTTTATTTGTTTGGGTTTGGGACATGGAATTGCGACGGTTTCCTCAGTGCCTTTGAGTGCCTTTTGGAGACCTGAAAGTGGGGGAAAGTTGACCGAAGCTGGCCGAACGTCAAAGCGTACGGAAAAGGCCGAAAATAAAGGGTTTTTGGGAGATTTCGCGGCTTTCGCCGCAATTCTTGGATGGTGCCCACGACAGGACTTGAACCTGTACGATGTTACTCACTAGAACCTGAATCTAGCGCGTCTGCCAATTCCGCCACGTGGGCTATGTGATTACCAACAACTTGCGTCAAACAGAGCAATGTTGCTCTTAGCTAAAATAGACGCGATTGCCAGCATCGACAACATCAATACCATAAGGTCATCAATGAGTGCAAGCGCCCAATTCGCGGACTGTGGGTGCGCAACGGTCGTTACTATGCCCAACTGAGCATCGAAGACCATGAGACCGGGCACAAAAAAGTGCGCCGGGTTCCACTCGAAGACGCCATCACTCCGGCTCAAGCCCGGGACAAGATGAACGACCTGTTGGCCTCGCGTCGCAAGGGCCATCTCCCCATTCTCAAACGGACTCCCAAATTTTCCGAATACGCGGACACCTACCTTGAGTTCCATAAGCACGCCAAAGACGCCAAGAAAGCTTCCACCATGGAAACCGAGGAATACGCCATTGACCGCTGGAAGGAACACCTCAAAGACGTGCGCCTGAATCAGATCCGCCCGGTGCTTATCAACAGCTTTATCGCCAAACGGCAGAAGGCGGGCCGTTCCGCCCGCACAGTGAACCTGGAGGTGACAGTTCTGCGCAACGTGCTGAATCGCGCCATCGACGAAAAGTGGATCACTCAACTCCCTACTCAAAATCTGCGCCCACTAAAATCGGCGGGTCGCAAACGGGATTTTACTCCGGCCACCGAGATCGACCGGCTCTGCCATGTGGCGCTTCAACCTTTGTTCTGTGAAGGACGGCTGGCTCTGGCTGAGGAAAAAGGTGAACCCTTGCAGAACGGCCAGCAATTTGCCGATTACATCCGCCTCATGACCTACTGCGGTGCCCGCCTGGCTGAAACCCTGCGACTGCGCTGGAGTGACATCAATTGGGAGAAGCGTCAGCTTACCGTCGGTTCGGAAGGCAATTCCAAGAATCGCAAATGGCGGGTCGTGGATTTTAACCCTGAACTGGAGAGCTTGCTTAAAGAGATGCTTCCACGCCGAACGCCCGACTTGGAATGGCTGTTCCCTTCCCCTCGCCGCGGCGAAAAGGATCACCCGGCGAAGACTTTCCGGGAAAGTCTTATCCTGGCCCGCACGGCCGCTAAGCTACCCAAGTTCGGATTTCATGATTGCCGGCACCATTTTATCAGCCAATGCGTCATGGCCGGGATCGATTACATGACCATCGCCCGGTGGGTTGGGCATCAGGATGGAGGCATTCTCATTGGCAAAGTCTACGGACATTTATCCAATGAGCATGCCCAACTTCAGGCACAAAAACTGAATTTCGGAGATACCAATGAGCAAGCAAAAGCCCAGTAACCGACTTGCCGAAGACAAACGGCCTCATTGGTGGAAAACCTCACCATTCTTTGGCCCGGGGGCGGACTTCTGGTACGACAAATTTTGGAAACCTCGAGTGCTTTCCGCTTGGGCTTATGAACTGGTTCGGCGACTAGAAGATTTCCCCAGGCTTGAAATCCCCGAGCTCTCGCCTGAGGACCGGGAGATGCTGCGTGGCATGCCACCTTATCCTAGGCTCTCGCATCAAACACAAATAGGAACCACGAAGTCCCACTCTTAATCAGCCTGATAAGCGTCTACGGGGGCAGCAGATAAGGCGCTGACTTAATCCATGCGATCGGCCAAAGCAGCAACGGGCAAGGAGTTTCGCAAGATGTGATGCATCTGCTTGTCCCCACTTCATGGGACTATGGTTTAGCCCTCACCTTTGCAAACTAGAGGGGTGACCAATCAACTCCCTTCCAGCTGATCCCGCCATGAATCATGAATTTTGATGCAGTTATTTTCGATATGGACGGCGTCATTACCAGAACGGCTGCCGTTCATTCACGAGCCTGGAAAGCCATGTTTGATGAATACCTTCGATTCAGGGAGAAGCAGTACGGCGAGCCGTTTCGGGCATTCACTCATTCGGGGGACTATTTATCCTTTGTTGACGGACGGCCTCGATACAAAGGCGTGGCTGCATTTTTGAACTCGAGGGGAATACAGGTTCCGTTCGGCAAGCCCGAAGATGAGCCTCAAAAAGCGACCGTGTGTGGCCTGGGAAATCGAAAGAATGAGTTTTTTAATCGAGTACTCGAAGAAGAGGGCGTCGGGCTTTACGAATCAACAATTGCGCTGATCAAAGATTTACTGGCGGGAGGAATCAAAGTCGGGCTTGCGACTTCCAGCAAAAACTGTTTGCAGATTCTGGAAAAGGCGCGCATCGCGCATTTGTTCGGGACACGAGTGGACGGTATGGTTTCGGCGGAGTTTGGATTAAACGGAAAACCGGAGCCTGATATCTTCACAACAGCGAGCAAAAATCTTGGCGTCAGTTATGCACGCGCGGTTGTTGTGGAGGACGCGGTGTCCGGTGTGCAGGCTGGAGCCAAAGGCGGATTTGGATTGGTCATTGGAGTCGCCCGGGAAGATAATGTCGACGAATTAAAGCATCACGGAGCGGACCTTGTGGTCCGCGATCTTTCAGAAATCAGCGTGGAAGGGATTGATCGGCTGGTTGCCGTGAAGCAGCTGCACGCTATGGTTAGGCAGCCAATTCATTCGACAAGCCTATGAGAAGCAAACCTCTTCTAAACTTCTGGCAGCTCTGGAACATGAGCTTCGGCTACATCGGCATCCAGTTCGGTTTCGCTCTCCAGAATAGCAACCTGAGTCGCATTTTCGAAACGCTTGGCGCCAGGCAGGATGACATTCCGGCTCTGTGGATTGCTGCACCATTGTCCGGGTTGATTGTGCAGCCAATTATCGGCTACATGAGTGATCGGACCTGGAACCGGCTGGGGCGGCGGAAACCTTACTTTCTCAGCGGCGCAATCCTGGCTTCGTTGGCGCTGTTGGTCATGCCCAATTCGCCCACATTATGGGTCGCAGCGGGAATGCTCTGGATGCTCGACGCCTCAATCAACGTCACCATGGAACCCATGCGGGCGTTTGTTGGCGACATGCTGTCGGACGAGCAGCGGACGCAAGGTTTTGCCGTACAGACTTTTTTCATTGGTGCTGCCTCCATCGTCGGTTCGTTGTTGCCCTACATCTTGACCAATTGGTTAAAAATTCCGAACACAGCAGAGGTCGGACTAATCCCGCCATCCGTAAGGTGGGCATTCTACGTAGGCGGCATCATCTACATCAGCGCCGTCCTGTGGACGATTTTTACCACCAAGGAATATTCACCTGCAGAAATGGAAGCGTTTAGTGCGCATGAGACGAATCCTGCCGCGAAGGAACAGAACGAACTCACGCTAAACACGGGGAAATATAACGCCTCCGGTTTCGTGTTGCTGAGTGCAGGTCTCATACTCACGTATTTGGTCAAACATTTCGCATGGGATCGCGCGCTTTACATTCTATCCTTTGGCATCGCCGTCTATGGAGCATTACAACTGACGGCAGCGCAGCTATTCAAATCCGGGATGAAACGCGGTCTGGTTGAAATCATATATGATTTGAACAACATGCCTGGGACCATGCGACAGCTCGCCGTGGTAACAATGTTCACCTGGTTCGCCATGTTCGCGTGGTTCATCTACTGCACGCCGGCGATCACCAGTTTTCACTACGGCACCAGCGATCCACTGACCAAACAATACAACGAAGGCGCTGATTGGGTGGGTGTGCTGAATTCCGTTTACAATGGCATGGCGGCGCTGGTGGCCTTCATTCTTCCGGTCATCGCAAAGAAGACCAGTCGCGTGACCACGCATGTGTTCTGCCTTTTCGTCGGAGGCCTTGGAATGATGTCCCTGCATCTTTTTAAGAACCCACACTTGTTGGTGATTTCCATGGCGGGCCTTGGCATTGCATGGGCGGGCTTGCTCACGATGCCCTACGCGATTTTAAGCAGCGTGGTGCCGCATCGGAAGATGGGAGTGTATATGGGGATGTTTAATTTCTTCATCGTCATCCCGCAAATCCTGGCAGCCGCAACGATGGGACTGATGCTTCGGCACTGGTTCGAAGGACACGCCATTAAGATGATGGTTTTGGGCGGCGTATCCATGATCGTCGCGGGTGTCCTGATGATGTTTGTGAAAGACAACGGCAGAGAAGGAAGCGTGATTCAACATGAGCAAACCTTGGTCGGTCAGCACCAATCAATTCATCAATGAACAGGAAAGCATCATGCGTACTGGTAATGTTTACCAGATTGCGAACGGCTACATGGGATACCGGGGAACGCTGGATGAATTTGGACCCGAACAATTGGTGGGCATCACGCTCGCCGGGATTTTCGATCGCGTCGGCGACGCCTGGCGCGAGCCAGTGAACGCTCCGAATGGCGCCTTTACGCAGGTGTCGCTCGATGGCGTGGACATTTCAGCGCTCTCCACCAGAATCAAGCACCATGAACAAAGGCTGAATCTTTCCAACGCCATCTTCGAACGGGAAACGACGTTTTCGTCGCGAGGAAAAACGCTCACGATCAAATCCTCGCGGTTCTTAAGCGCCAACACGCCGAACCTGGGCGTGATCAGGTTCAGCCTCACCTGCAATACTGCCGCCGCAATCACCATTCACACCGGCATTGATTCCAACATTTGGGACCTGAACGGGCCGCATCTGTTGAAACTGACTCCGGAAAAGCATGGCGGAGTTTTGCTCGTTCACGGCGTTACGAATGAAGCATCCAAACGAGTTGTCGTCGTCGAAGCGATTAAATGTGATTTTGGAAAAGAAGTGCACTCAGCGACCGGCAAAAAACATCTTCGCGTGATTGGCACGAATATTGAGGCCGGAAGAACGTACACGTTTTACAAATACTTTGCCGTGTTCACAGACCATGATCCCGTCAGGAAGTCTGCGAAGAAAGCCGCGATTGAAACGGTCGAACACGCGAAGGCGCACGGCTACGAGGCGTGTTTGAACATACACAACGCCGAATGGGAAAAGAAGTGGAAGCGTTGCGATGTGAAGATCGAAGGCGATGACAAAGCACAACACGCCTTGCGATATAGCATTTTCCAATTGCTGATGGTCGCGCCGGTGAATGGCAGCGCGAACTCGATTCCTGCGCGAGCGTTATCAGGTCAGGTTTACAAAGGCGCCATTTTCTGGGACACGGAAATGTTCATGTTCCCGTTCTTTCTCCATAGTTATCCTGAGAAAGCCGTCGAGTTGTTGCGCTATCGAATCAAAACGTTGGATGGCGCGCGGAGAAAGGCGCAGAGCGAAGGGGTCGGTTATCGCGGCGCGTTCTACGCCTGGGAGAGCCAGGAGACGGGTGATGATGCCTGCACATATTTCAACGTTGGCGATCCGTTCACCGGAAGAGAATTGCGCACGCACTTTCGGGATAAGCAGGTTCACATCAGCGGCGATGTCGCGATTGCCATGTGGGAATATTTCAGGGTAACGGGTGATGATTCGTTGCTGTTGGAAGGAGGCGCGGAGGTCATTTTGGAATGTGCGCGCTTCTACTATTCGTATGCGTATTTCAAAAAGGATAAAAACCGCTACGAGATTCTCGATGTGATCGGCCCGGATGAATATCACGAGCGGATTAACAACAACGCCTTCACCAATATGGTCGTGAAGGCGACGTTTGAAATCGCCATCGCGACGGTCAAGCATCTCAAGCAAAAACATCCTGCGGAGTTGCGTGCGCTCGTGAGGAAGATTGGGATTGAGAACGAACTGTCCTTCTTCGCTGAGGCGGTCAACCTGCTTTACATTCCGGAACCCGACCGGAAGACCGGAATTATCGAGCAGTTCGACGCTTACTTCAAATTGAAGGAGGCGAAGATTGAGGAATTAAAAGCCAGGAAGCTTCATCCCGATGAATATCTCGGCGCCGGTCAAGGCCTGGCTGTTCCGACCAAAGTCATCAAGCAGGCCGATGTGGTAATGATGTTGAACCTCTTCAAGGAGCGCTACCCGGCAAAAGTCAAAAGGGCCAATTGGGAATATTATGAGCCACGTAGCGAACACGGATCAAGCCTCAGTGCTTGCGCCTACGCTATGCTCGCTGCGGACATCGGCAAGCTCGACTGGGCGTATCGCTATTTTCTGCAGACCGCGAAGATCGATCTTGAGGCCAAGTACAAAGTTTTCGTGGGAACGATTTTCATGGGCGGGTCGCATCCGGCTGCCAACGGCGGAGCCTGGATGACAGCAGTGTTTGGCTTTGGCGGCCTCAAGGTGAATGTAGATCACGTTGCACTCAATCCTCGGCTCCCTAAAAGGTGGAAATGTTTGGAGTTTAGTATCGTTTACAAATGTGACCGATTCGATCTGAAAATCACCAACGCCGAGGTGACGATAATCGCTGCAGCTTCGAACAGAAGTGAGCGCAGGTTCATTGTGGCGGGCAAGGAGGCCTATTGCACGCCAGGAAACTCCAACCAACTGAAGCTCCACCGAGGCAAGCGAACAGGTTGAACCGCCGATTTGACCAAGCCTTGATCGGGGTGACATGGGCCTGTCACCATTTCATGTGACTGTCAGCCCGATGACCGGTTGCTCTACCTTCGCAGCCATCCATAAAAACACATGCAACATTTCGCGACCCGGCGTCACTCGCTCAGGTGCGATGCGTTGACTGCAAACAACAGAACCATATGAGACGAAAAGCCCACCAACTCGCCGGTGCGGTGCTCAGCACAGCCACATTGCTCAGCGCCCTCGCGGTTCAAGCGACAACATACACTGCCACCAACAATGCGGCGTGGAACACTGCCAGCACCTGGGATCCAAACGGAATTCCCGGCGCATCAGACGCAGCGATAATTCCAATCGGCAAAACCGTGACCTATGGAGGCTCGCCCGCCACAGTCGGCGCGATTCAAATTGCCGGAACGTTTTCCATCTCGGCTGCCGGCACGCTGGGCGACATATCGATTGAAAGCACAGGCACGTTCAATCCCACCGCGTCTGGTGCGGCTGTTATTTTTAGCGGCAACGTCACAAACCAGGGCAACATGTCCATCACCGCACTTGGTTCAGGAACGATTTATACCTACAACGGCACGGGCAAAATTTTGGCGGGCAACATCAGCAATGTCGTTGCAGTGATCAACGGGACATACCAGAACGTTGGAACATTTGTTACCGGACTTAAAGGAACGCAGGACGCGCTGAAGGGTTCAGGTGCATTGGCCAACCTCGCGACCCTCGTTCTGGCCAGTGGCCAGAATACAACCCCCTCGATTGCCACGCTGGATTGCAGCGCCGTTCCGAACCTTGTCACGTGGACCGGCTTCAATGGAACTGCGACGCCCAAGGCGACGGCTTACTACGACCTTGTGCTCGGGAGTACCGGGACTGCGGGGTGGAATCTGAACGGTGTCGGCCTGAGCATCGCCCATAACCTCACTATCTTGAATACTGCATCTGTCAATTCCTGGCCGTTGAATGGCACCATTCCCGGCACGTTCACTTATTCGGCCTCATCTTCAACGGCGAGCACATTTCCCGCGGCATTCACTGTGGGCGCGTTTAACATGAGCAATGGACGCATCACAATCCCCGCCGCAGCCACGCTCACCGTCACGAATACCGGCGCGGGCGTTTGGACGCGCTCGGGCGGCAGCTTTACCCCGAATGCGACTGGCACTGTTCGTTTCACCGGTGCGGCGCCTGATATCAACGGCGGCTTCACAAGTTTGCTCGTTGACAGCACCGCTACAGGTGCCATTTCCAGCACAAGTCTGTTCGTTACCAACTCGCTGACGATTGCTGCAGGCGCGTCATTGGATGTCACCGCATTGAGCGGAGGCGCTCACGCAATGCCCGGCACGGAATCGTACTTCGGCAGTGGCGTGCTTAAAGGCAACGCCACGACTGTTTCGGGTTCGAAGATTTATGCCGGCACGGATGGCGGTTTTGGCATCAACCACATCACTGGCGACCTGACGATGGCGGCCGGTAGCACGAACGCGATGGATATTGATACCGTTGCGGCGGCTCCTCACGACCTGTTGGTTGTTGATGGCGCATTGAATCTGAACAACACGCGGTTCCGCCTCAAAGCACCGAGCGCGGGCATTGGCATTGATACCGCAAACGATTATCTCCTCGCCACGGCTGCGAGTATTTCAGGCACCCCGGTTTTGCAATGGGTGACCGCGCCTGCAAGTTCGACCAACTACACGCTCATCACTGATGGCACCACCATCAAACTCCATTACACCGGCGGGTCTTCTTCCGGATCTCCGGCACTTTCCCACTCATTCAGCGGCGGCAATCTGACGTTGTCGTGGGACACGACTGCATTTCCTGGATATTATGTCGTGGGCCAGACAAACAGCACAGGTCTGGACACCAACAACGCAAACTGGACTGACTCGGGCAGCGGCGGCATTAGTCCGTTCGTGCTTCCGATTAACCCGGCGAATCCGGCTGTGTTCTTCCGTTTGCGAAAGCCGTGATTTTAGTGGGGCTAACCGTCAGTTGAATCAGGGCGAGCACTTGGTTCACGATAACCAGGTGCTTTTGCCTGTCACCGATTCATGGGACTGTCGCCTTCCCTCCCCTGTTCTAACATAGGTTAAACGATTCAAGTGATGAACTCATCCTGTAGACTACAATGAAAGCCCTTTTCCGATTCGCAGTTTTTCTTTTCGCGGCTATTTGTTCGATTTCAGTTCGCGCCGGTGTGGGCGCTGACACACCGTGGACGACTTATGAAGCCGAGGAAATGAAAACGACCGGCACCGTTCTGGGGCCCAAATACGCTCCCTTCCTGGTTGAAACCGAATCATCGCAGCAGAAGTGTGTGAAGCTCGCCGCTCCGGGAGAATACGTGGAGTTCACCGCACAATCGGCCGCAAATGCGATCGTGGTACGCTACAGCCTGCCGGACTCCGAAACCGGAGGCGGAATAAGTTCGAGTCTTGGCCTTTACAAAAATGGGAAACTCGTGAAGTTGATTCCTGTCACCTCGCGCTATTCATGGCTCTACGGGAATTACCCATTTTCAAACCAGCCCAAGGGGGGAAAGCCGAGAAATTTTTACAATGAACTTCGCTTGAAAGACCAATCCATCGTCAAGGGCGATGTCATCCGATTGCAAAAAACCGAGGACAATGCGGCATATTGCATTATTGATCTTGTTGACCTGGAGAAAATCGCGCCACCGCTCTCTGCACCCACGAAATCGCTTTCGATCATGGATTTTGGGGCCGCTGGCACGGGTGAAAGCGACGATACCGAAGCGTTGAGAAAGTGCATCGCAGCGGCGAAGAAGCAGGCTAAAACCGTTTGGGTGCCCGCCGGCGTTTACAAACTTACCGGCGATATCGTCCCCTCATCAGACATGACGATTCAAGGCGCAGGCATGTGGCATACAACCTTTGTCGGTGATGCCGAGCTTTACAGCCAGGCTGAAAAGCGAATCAGGTTCAAACTCACCGGCAGCAACATCCGTCTCGCGGATTTCGCAATTGAAGGAAAACTGAATTACCGCGACGACAATGAAGCGAACGATGGAATTGTCGGAGCTAACTGCGAGAAGGCCACCATTTCCCGTGTTTGGGTGGAACACACCAAGGTCGGCGCGTGGATCTATAACGGCGCCAAATTGACTATTGAAGAGTGTAGATTTCGAAACCTGCTTGCCGACGGGGTAAATTTCTGCGTCGGGACGCGTGAGTCGGTCGTTCAAAACTGCACGGCTCGCGGCACAGGCGACGACTGTTTTGCGATCTGGCCCGCGCCGTCCGATCAAGGTTTTGCTGAGAATAACGTGCCTGGACTAAACATCTTTCGCCGCTGCACTGGCCAATTGACTTTCCTTGCAAACGGCGCGGCGATTTACGGTGGCACTGACAATAAGGTCGAGGACTGTCTGTTCACCGACATTTCGAGCGGGTGCGGAATATTGATTAGCACAACATTTCCAACTTCGGATGAGGCCCGCAAGATTGATAACAACTTCAGCGGAACAACGGTTGTGAGGAACTGCGATCTGATTCGCTGCGGCGGTTACGATCACGGTTGGACTTGGCGCGGTTCATTCCAGCTTTGTATGGATCGCCGGAGCATTTCCGGCGTGCAAATCAACAACATAAACATTCGTGACAGCTTCTCTGACGGCCTGACGATCGTCGCACCTGGCGGCAAAAAGGGACAAGGCACGCTTTCCAACGTGCGCCTCGAAAACGTGAATATCCCCAACTGCGGAATCGGCTCGGACTCGCGACGCGGTTTGTGGATCCGCGAGGACGCCGCCGGAAGCCTGGTGCTCGTGAATTCCCAAATCGCAGACATTCAAAATAGTTCTTCCAAATTTGAGATTTTGAGGCAATAAAATGACTGAGCCCCATAACACGCCTTGCTTGGCACAATGTCCCCATTTCATGGGACTATGCTGGAAGCAAGGCTTTGAGTAAGAATTACCTCAATCACCCGAAAGACTCAGCGAAACCAACTCTATGAAATACATCAATAGGCCCATCACCCTCCTTGCATTGACTGCGTGCATGACAATGGCCCGTTCGACAAAAGCGGACACCACCATCAGCACGTTTGACACGCCCGGTTTTTCCCCACCGAACGCACTCTATGCTTCGTGGTCCTCGGCGACGGTTACCCCCACCCCAACCAATTACATCATCGGTTCCTCCGGTGGCTATGGCAGTCTTTGGAAGCAGGTCGGCCCCATCAATGCAGCGGGGAACTCGAATATTGTTTTTGATGTCACCCTTAGCTCAACCGATACGAATGCCAGTGGGAAAATCGGACCGATCATCACTCTGACAGACGGTGATGGCACGGTCGTCAGCTACCGCTGGTACGGACGGACCTTGGGGAATCATATTCTGACCGGCAGTTTGTCCAATGTCGCCCAAAGCAGCGATAATGGCGCCACAAACAACACAGGCTATCTGATTGTCGGTAACCCGGCCAATCTTGATCTCTCATCCATCTGGCATCTCAACGTGGAACTGGATCCGTCCACTTACGGCGGCGCTTACACCGTCGCGCTTAACGACGTCAAATTTACGAGTGGGAGCAGTGGCGTCAGCACGGGCGTTTGCGCGGTGGTGAGCTCATTTGACAACCTCAGTCTGAGTGGAACATATGGCAATTGGACCACTCAAACGCCAACGGCCAATAGTTTGCAGATTACCGCCAGCGGTTTTGGCGGTGGGTTCCGCGGCGTCACTCCAGCCATCAACACCACGTCGGACAAAACCCTTCAACTGAATGTTACGTTGACCGCTCCGAGCGGAGCGAACGGGACACTGGGTCCTATCGTCGTCCTTGAAGACGGGGACGGCACGCAACTGCGTTACACATGGTATGGCCAGAACCCCGGCACCAATCTGGTGTTGACCAGTGCACTGAACGCGGGCGTCGTTGCGCAGGCCGGGTCGGTCCCCGGTTTTGATTTTTCAACCATTTCGTTCTTTCACATCCAGCTCGATCCGAGCACGTATTCGGGCAGCTACACTGTCGCATGGAACGATCTCTCAATCATCGGTTGCGATGGCGGCGGCGATGGAGGTGGCGGCACCAACACGGGAGTTTGTGCAACCATCAGCACGTTCGACAATTTCTTCATGGGCGGAGATTACGTCGGCTGGCAAAGCGCGAATGAGGTTTCCACTGCCACAAGCTGGCAGATGACGGCCACAGGCTTTGGTGGGGGCTTCGCAGCCATCACTCCAAATATCACGACGACCCCGGATCGGACACTGCAATTCAATGTGACGCTGACAGCTCCCGCTGAGGCCAATGGTAAGCTGGGACCGCTTGTAATTCTCGAAGATGGCGATGGCACTCAGTTGCGCTACGCCTGGTATGGACAGAGTCCGGGCACAAACCTGGTATTGACCAGTGCGTTAAGCGCGGGAGTAAACGCACAAGCCGGAAGCACGCCAGGATTTGACTTCAATAGCATTGCATTCTTCCACCTGCAACTGGATCCGAGCTCTTATTCAGGAAGTTACACCATCGCCGCCAACGATCTTTCCATCATCGGTTGTCCGGCAGAGACGATTCAGATCACGTCATTCAGTTACAATTCGAGCAGTGGTCAATTCACTCTAATGTGGACCTCAGATAATGGAGCAACCTACGCGATTCAGGCAGGCTCAGATCTATCGAGCCTGACGGATTTGGTCACCGGAATTCCGTCCAGCGGCAGCACGACTACGGCGACCGTTACGCCCGGAAATGCGACCAAGAGCTTCCTTCGAGTCAGAAAGCAATAATTAGGTCCACCGCAGAATTGGTCGATTAGGAAAAGCCAGCGGAATCCCTCGCTGGCTTTTCGGTTAAAACTGGTGTTTAATGATGACATGCCCCCGTCGGTGAAAACCAAATAACTGAATGAATTACATGGTCTTTCCCGGCCGCTTTTGGCCGTCGTTCCGAGCGTGCATCTCTCAGTTCGCTTCAGTCCTGATTTTCATCTGTTTTTGCCAGCGCGCGTTTGGAATCAGTGGCGCCGTTGTTCCCTGGACCACCTACGAAGCGGAAAGCATGACGGTAAACGGGGCCATTTTAGGACCGGCCTACACCCCAAACGTTGTGACGTCGGAATCAACCGGCCGAAGATGCGCGCAGTTGAGTTCCACCGGTCATTACATTCAATTCACTGCCCAGGCCACGGCAAATTCCCTCGTGGTGCGATACAGCGTGCAGGACTCTGCCGACGGAGTCGGCACAGATTACACGATAAGTCTCTACAAAAATGGCACTTTCATCGGCAAACTTCCCGTCACATCGAGGTATTCCTGGCTTTATGGTTCATATCCCTTCGTCAACACGCCGGGCAGCTCGCCGCGCAATTTTTTCGATGAAGCACGCACGAACGGTGTGTCCATCAGCGCCGGTGATGTGATCAGATTGCAAAAGGATGCGACCGACACTGCCCCCTACTACATCATTGACCTTGTTGACCTGGAGGACGCAACCCCTGCTCTCAGCCAGCCGGGCGGGTCAGTTTCCATCAAGAGCGCGCCGTACAACGCCGTCGGGGATGGCGTGGCTGACGACACCGCCGCTTTGCAAAATTGTATCAACGGGAACAACAACGTGTGGATCCCTCCCAGCACCTACAAAATCACTGGCTCGATCAGCATCCCATCGAATCGTACAATTCGGGGCGCTGGCATGTGGTACACAACATTGGTGGGCGAACCATCTCTGTACGGTAGTTCAAATCGCCGCGTCACCTTGAACGGCAGTGGCAGCAATATTCAGCTTTCCGACTTCGCGATTATCGGGAAGTTGAATTATCGAAACGATAGCGAGCCGAACGATGGCCTGGGCGGTTCGTATGGCACCGGCTCAACCATCTCACGCCTTTGGGTGGAGCACACCAAGGTTGGCGGATGGATCATCAACTCGCTTGGCCTGGTCGTGGACAGTTGTCGCTTCCGCAACACCATCGCCGACGGAATCAACTTCAGTGTCGGAATGCGTAGTTGCACGGTCACGAATTGTGCGGCTCGCGGCACCGGCGATGATTGCTTTGCCATCTGGCCGGCGACGTACACTTCGCAGACATACACGCCCGGATTGAACGTCATTACGCACTGCACGGCGCAGACACCTTTTCTCGCCAACGGCGGCGCAATTTACGGTGGCGACAGCAACAGGATCGAGGATTGCCTTGTTCAAGACATGCCGTACGGCTCCGGAATCCTGTTCAGCACAACATTCGCGGTCGGCGCGAATAATTTCAGCGGTACCACCATCGCACAACGTTGCGACTTGAATCGCTGCGGCGGTTACGATCCCGGCTTCACCTGGCGCGGTGCGGTCCAGCTTTGCCTCGACCACAAAAGCATGTCCGGCGTGAACCTGAACAATTTGATGATTACCAACAGCATTTCCGATGGCGTGAGCATCATCGCGCCAGGCAGCAGCACCGGCACTGGCGTCGGCACGCTGGCAAATGCGATCATGTCGAACGTGGTGATTCCAAATTACGGTTTGGGCACGAGTGGTCGCCACGGTTTATGGGCGCGCAGCGACACAATCGGAAGCATGACAGTCAGCAACTCCTCCATTGTGGAATATCAGGAGGCGTCAGCCAATTTTTCCTTTAATTTTGCGACCTCGAATGTCCCGGTTGTCGTGCAAACCGCTCCGTCAGGACGCTCCTTCTCGGTGGACAGCACCAACTACAGTACCGCGCAGACGTTCAACTGGCTCTATGGTTCATCGCACACTATTTCCACCACTTCACCGCAGGCTGGCGGAACGGGAACACAATACGTCTGGAGCGACTGGAGCGATGGTGGAGCACTCTCACACTCGATCACAGCTACAAGTCCTGCCACGAACACAGCGAGTTTCAGGACACAGTATTTCTTGACGATGAACGTGGATGCCGGCGGCAGTGTGACTCCAGCCAACCGCTGGACGAACAGCGGCGCAATCCTGAGCATCAGTGCAAATGCATCAAACGGATACAGTTTTACCGGTTGGACTGGAAACGGGAACGGCTCGTATTCGGGAATGGACAATCCTGCGATCATCGCGATGAACGGCCCGATCACTCAGACCGCCCATTTCGCTCCCAACAACATTTCAGTCACTGTTCAACCCAATCCGTCGGGACGATCATTCACAGTGGACGGGACGGATTACACCAACGCGCAAGATTTCAGTTGGATGCCAGGTTCAGTTCACACCATCGCGACGAGCTCGCCTCAAAGCAGTGGCGCAGGCACTCGATTCGTCTGGAGCTCGTGGAGCAACGGTGGGGCAATTTCGAACATTGTTGCACCGGCAACAAACACGGTTTACACGGTGAACTTCTCGCCCGAATACTATCTGACAACGGTTGCAGGTTTCGGAGGAAGCGTCTCCCCCGCCAGCGGCTGGTACAGTAACAGTGCGGTGTTGAATGTGAGCGCCACCGCTTCAAATGGCTACGGCTTTGACAGCTGGAGCGGGAGTGGCGTGGGATCATATTCTGGCAACAACAATCCGGCGGTCGTCACACTCAACGGGCCAGCCACGCAAAGCGCCAATTTTATCGGGATGATGAAAACACTCAATTTGACCGCCGACCTCTCTTTTGGTCCTGTGCCAATCGGATCGTCAAGCAATCGAGTATTTACCATCAGCAATTCCGGGAATGCGGTCCTGACCGTGAGTTCGATTACGTGCCCAACGGTATTCAATGGAGACTGGGCTGGCTCGATTCCGCCCGCCAGTTCGACGAATGTCGTGCTAACATTTTCGCCGCTTGCGGCAACGAACTACTCTGGCTACGTAACTGTTATTTCAGATGCCACCAGCGGAAGCAATGCGTTGTTTGCGTCTGGCATCGGCTTCATCACCAATACCCCTCCGGCTCAATCCATTTTGGAAATCAGCCTGATCGGTGATCTGGTAAAGATCACGTACGCAGCCACCCCGGGCTTTTTGTACCATCTGGAAACAACGACGACTATTTCCGCGCCGGAGTGGTCGGCTGTTGCCGACAGTTGGACGAACGCGACTGCCAACATGGTGACTTTCACCGACACCAATTCGCCGACGCTGGCTCCTCGCTTTTATCGGATCATTTCGCCGTAAAGTTGTCCCCACTTCATGTGACGATGCGTGACCCCGGAACCTGAGCTATGGTTTCGGCCGGTAACAAACGAACCATCACCATCCCAGAAAGCGATTTGCTGCCGACAGGAATAAAATCTTCATGAAAAATCCTTCCCCCTTTTTTGCTTCGCAGTTCATCGTATTAACACTCACAATCGGCATGCTTTTGATTCCCGCTTTATCGGGCGTTGCAGCGCCAGGCGCAACCGTACCGTGGATGACTTACGAAGCTGAAAACATGACCATCAACGGCGGTGCGATTATCGGGCCACCTCCAAGGGCCGTGGACAAAAATGTGGAAATCACCAACACCGTCGCCGCGGAATCGTCGGGAAGATTGTGCGTCAAACTCGCCACTGCCGGACAATACGTGGAGCTGACTGCCCAGGCGGCGGCAAATGCGATGGTCGTGCGCTACAGCATCCCCGATTCATCGGACGGAGCCGGCATTGATTCGACGATAAGCCTCTATGTGAACGGCACGTTCATTCGGAAGGTTCCGGTCACGTCGAAATATTCGTGGCTCTATGGAGGATACACGTTTTCCAACAACCCTGGCGATGGCAATGCACGCGATTACTATGACGAAGCGCGGCTGTTGAATCTCTCCATTAATTCGAACGATCACGTCCGCCTGCAAGTGGATGCGGACGACACCGCCCCCTATTACATCATTGATCTGGTGGATTTGGAAAATGTCGCACCACCGCTCCCCGCGCCGCCCGATTCGCGTTCCGTTTTAAATTACGGAGCTGTTGGAAACGGCATCGCTGACGACACTGTGGCCATCAAGAACTGCGTTGCTGCCGGGCCAGGCATCGTGTGGGTGCCGTCAGGAAACTATCTCCTCACCAACGATGTCGATGTGCCTTCCGGCGTCACGATTCAAGGAGCCGGCATGTGGTACACGACGTTCGTGGGAAATCCGGCCACTTACCTCAACGAACGCGGTCGCGTCCGGTTCAATGGCGCAGGCAGCGACATTCATTTCGCCGACTTTGCGATCATCGGAAAACTCAACACGCGAAACGACTCCCATGCGAATGATGGTTTCAGCGAAGTGTTCGGGACAAACTCGAGCATTTCACGGGTTTGGGTCGAACACACTAAAACTGGCGCGTGGCTGGC
Organism: Pedosphaera parvula Ellin514; assembly: GCF_000172555.1. Taxonomy (NCBI): domain Bacteria; kingdom Pseudomonadati; phylum Verrucomicrobiota; class Pedosphaerae; order Pedosphaerales; family Pedosphaeraceae; genus Pedosphaera; species Pedosphaera parvula. The sequence goes on along the minus strand of NZ_ABOX02000015.1, from coordinate 42,396 downwards.
GAATGCCAACGGCATGGTGATTCAGGACTGCCGCTTCAGAAACACGCTCGCCGACGGCATCAATTTATGCGTGGGCATGCACAATACCATTGTGACCAATTGCACCGCGAGAAATACGGGCGATGACAGCTTTGCCATCTGGCCCGCGACTTATCGTACGGCTGCCTACGAGGCGGGCAACAACGTGTTCTCACACTGCACCGCGCAGTCGCCGTTCTTCGCAAACTGTGTCGGCATTTATGGCGGTGTCAGCAATCGGGTTGAGGACTGCCTGCTTCAGGACACCCCGGATGGCTGCGGCATTTTGATTGCCGGCACATTTCCCATTGGCACAAATGTATTTCGCGGAATGACCGTGGCTCAGCGCTGCGATCTCATTCGTTGTGGCGGCAATGATCCCGGTTGGCGATGGCGTGGCGCGCTCACGCTCTGTCCAGACGGCGTCACCGTCAATGGGCTGAATATAAACAACATCAATATTTCGAACGCGCTGTCCTATGCGGTTCAGGTTGTTTCGCCGGGGAGTGGAACCTTGTCGAATGCAGGAATGAGCGACGTAAACGTTTTCGGTTATGCGGTGGGCGTTCCACCATATCATCCTGAAGACCCGTTCCCGTTTAACACCAATTATTGCGACGGCGTCTTTGGTGTGTTCGCCCGCAGCGATGCGAAGGGAATGCTCAACGTGAGCGGCCTGACTGTGAACGGCACCAACCTCGTCGCCGTGCAAACCAACAAGTATCTGACCGATTGCGTTGATCAGTCGAGCCAGTTTGCGTTCAACTTTTTGAGCCAGCCCATCACCGTGGCGGTGCAGGCCAATCCGCCGGGGCATTCCTTCTCCGTGGACGGGACGAATTACACGAGCTCGCAATCCTTCAACTGGATACAAGGCTCGACACACATTATTGGCACGACTTCGCCGCAGAACAGCGGCACTGGCGTGCAGGACGTGTGGACTTCCTGGAGCGATGGCGGCGCGATTTCGCACACGATCACGCCGATGGCGAGCACGGCTTACATTGCGAATTTCGCGACGCAGTTTTACCTCACGGTGAACTCCGGCGCCGGTGGCAGTGTGAATCCGGCCAGCGGTTGGCAGAACAGCGGAGCGACCGTGAACATTACCGCAACGCCTGCAACCGGATTCAGGTTCACGAACTGGACGGGAAGTGGAAGCGGTTCCTATTCGGGCCTCAATAATCCAGCTTCTGTCGCGATGAACGGCCCAATCACGGAGACAGCCAGCTTCTTCACCCCGCAAGTAGCGGCGATGGCCTTCGTGCAACAACCGGGCAGTGTGCTGCAGGGTGCGACGATCACACCGGAAGTTCAAGTGCAGGCGCTTGATGAGAATGGCCAACCGGTCATCGGTGCGGGCATCAATCTTTCTCTCGGCAACGGTGTGGGAACTCTCAGCGGAACGTTGACACGATTGACTGACAGCGGTGGCCTGGCTCATTTCAATGACCTCAGCATGAACCAGGCTGGTTCGAAAACGCTCATAGCCACTGCGCTGGCCGGCTCCGCACTATCGAAAAACAGCAGCGCATTCACAGTCATCGGGCCGGTTGCAATGCTCGCATTTACGACGCAGCCCGGTTCAGCGGTTGCGGGCGTTCAATTTGGACAGCAGCCGGTGCTCCGAACCGTGGATTCGGCGGGAAATCCGAGCATCACCGGGTTGCCGGCAAGCTTGCTGGTGGCCGTCACGTTAACCAATGGCAACGGCACACTGCTGGGAACCACTCATTACAACATCGGTGCTGCGGGCAGCAATGGAGTTGTCAGGTTCAGCAATCTCGCAATTGATGCGCCTGGGAGCAGCAATCAGCTTGTCGCATCATTGGCTTCTTCCGCATTCAGCAACTCCGTTTCCGGCGCGTTGCTCTGGCTGGATTCCAACGACGCGAGCACTCTCACCACCAACGGCAACAAAGTTCAGGCGTGGAAAAACAAGGGCATCGGCGGCGCAGGCGTGTCCGGTACGAACCTCTGGTTCACGCAAAACTCAACCGCACTTCAACCCGCGCTTGGCCAACTCAACGGCAAACCGGTCGTCAGCTTCAACAAAAACGGCAGCGGCTTCGGAACCGGCTGCACGTTCCTTGGCAACATCGGCAGGAACTCCTACACGAACAGCAGCAGCCAGATGACTTACTTCGTTGTGGCGCGCCAGTGGGAAAATTCAACCGCCTGGCAAGGACCGGTGAGCTTCAGCGGGAGTGGGCAAATTGACGGCAAGGGAACGGCGGGAGTTGTGGTCCTCACCGACGGCAGCCAGGGCGCGCCGTATCCGTTGGGAATTCAGCGAAATCACGCTACGACTCCGATGCAAGGGAATGTTGCCTCCGCTCCGGTGAACACGCCCTTCGTCCTGACATTCGCGGACAACGCGGGCGCGGCTAGTCTGTTCGTGTCCGAATCTACCGGGCTCTCACGCAGCAACGCCGCGAACATCATCAACGGAATCAGCCCTTACAAATACGCCATCACCGACGTGACGATCGGCGGGCGGCTCGAGCCATCGCCGGGCACAGTAGATAACGGGTGGGACGGCGACGTGGCGGAAGTGCTCGTTTACAACACCGCGCTCAATGCGGCGGATCTGGCAGCGGTGCAAAATTATCTCACGAACAAATGGTTCACCCCTGCCAATGGAATTACTTTGGGCAATGCCATCAGCGCGCCGTTCGCAGTCCTGTCACCCGGCAACCCGCCTCGACGTGCGATTCCTGGAATCGCGGTCAACAGTGATGCTTTCGTGACGATTACGTACTCCACCGACCCGGGATTCCCCTACCATCTCGAAGTAACAACCAACGTTTCGCCGGCGAGTTGGACGCCCTTGGATACAAGCCACACGAACCCATCAGGCAACACCGTCACGTTCACCGACCCGAATCCGCAGCACAGTGGTCAACGTTACTATCGCTCCGTGTCACCGTAAACCAGCAGGTTGTGACTCGCGAAGGCATTGATATCCGGGTTGTCACTGTGTTCGGTATTCAGGGTGCGCCGAGTTTGAACCATTGAGGCCCGATTGAGAGTGGAAGCGTCACCTGCCATTGACCGTTCGAAAGAACAACTATATTGGTCGTGCAAGTCCATGTCGCCGTGGACAAATTGCTCGCTGTGAAGGGCACGAAGAATCCCGTGGCTGCCGGCCAGCTCAGTTTAACGCCGCCCGAGTTGGAACTTATTTCAAGTCGCGGACGCACTTGTTCGGTCGTCAGTCCTGTGAGTGTGAAGTCAAAACTCAGATCGGGACTGGATGCACTAACTTGATGAACTTCTACTGCCAGCATGTTCGTTCCGGGAATGAGCAATGCAGAATCCACGTTACGCTCGAAGAAGGCACGTTCGTCGAAACCATTGACATCATTTATTGCCAATGTACTGGAAGAAATCGCGCCCTCCGGGAGATTCATGCGGTAAAGTTCCTGCCCGTTCAGATAAGCAACAGCACCGTCGTCACGCACGATGCCTAACACCAATGAAAAATAATCAGCCGGATTGGTCACGACGAACGAATTACGAAACCAGGTGGTGGTGTATTTATTGTTCGCATCGCCACCGAAGTTGATGGTTGTCTTTTCACTGCCGTCACCATAGCCCAACTCCGCCGCACCACTCTTCCAACCAGCCTCGTTGAAGCTGTTGCTTGTCCAATTCGCGGCGGGCGCAACGCCGGTATCAAGGTATTTCCAGATCGCGCCGGGCGGAATTAGCAGCGTGGCCCGGCGCGCGGGCGGAAGCCCGGTGACACCATTCGTAGCCATAAAATTCGCATACTCAGCTTCGGTGGGTACCGCGGGAACCAGCCCGCGAGTGCCTCGCAACACATCCCGAGCGACGCCAGTGAGCCACAGCCACCAGTCGGACGGCTTGCCGAGGTTCGTGAGAAACCTTCCAATGTTCGGTGCATGATCGGGCGGGTCATCCGTCATCGGCATGATGGCGGTGCTTTCATCGTATTCGTCGAACATGCCAACGAACAACCGCGTCGCGCCGCTGTTCAGTGCATCGTTAATCGCCTGCCAGTAAAGCGCGCCGCCAGTGCGCGGGCCATAATCGCGCTCACTCTCGCTGGAATATTTTTGGAGGTGCGACCACGATCCACCTGGCGCAACGTGCGGAAAATAGTGAATGTTCCACGCGTTCATCTGCTGGCGGTCGAGGAGGTGATTCTGCGACTGCCAGATCAATCCGCCATCATGAAGTTTAAAATGGTTGCTCCACGTGCTCATGCTGCGCCAAGTGTTGGGCCAGCCGCCGATGACATAGTTGCTGCCGTAAACAGGATCGTTCTTGAAAAAATTGATGATATCGTCGGCCGCGGCAGGCGTGAAATTGTTGTGGGTGAAAGGGAGTCCCCAGACGAACACCACCGCCTTTCCGTTTTCATGCGCGTAGCGTGAATCGTTGCGAACACCGACCACATCGCAGAGCCACCGCCAGTCGTTGCTGATGGTTGTTAGCGCGTTGTTTGTGCCAAGAGAGGAGACATCGTATTCGATCGCCCAGATGCGTCCCTCCTCGTGCGCACCGGCGCGGACATTGGCAAGCGCGAACTCATCGCCACCGAACGCGCCGCCGCTGTTGGCGGAGACGAAACGCTGGAGGAATGCGCCGTCAATATTGTATTTGCGCATCCATTGAAAGTGGCGGCTCACGGTCTTCGGTGTGGTGGAGGAAAATAGTTTTGCCGGCAAGCCGCTACGCGTCTTGATCGTGCCCGAAGGAAACAGTTCGTCCTCGTCGAAGCCGGAGATGTCCGGCCACATATCAGTGTTGTAGTTTGTTGGATTTGCTGAGCCGTTTTTGAACCAATGAAACCAGCCACTGTCGGCCAGATCGTTCGGTGCACGAAACCAGCCCTGGTAACCAACCATGACTTTCTGATTCAACGTGTTGTTATCCACATCAGTCCGCGTCGGACCGGAGTAAGGTTGCAACCATGGCGCAGCGAGAACGGCCTGGAATTGTTCGTTGGTGAACGGGAAATTCTGAATCGTGCATCGCTGCATGGACAATGGCGGCTGGCCTCCGAGACCCAGACGCAGATCCGCTCCGGTGCCTTGACGATGACGAAAATCCGGCGACTGCAAAACATAATAGGCATGCACGAACGACTTCGTGTCCACGCGCGAAGTCCGAACGTGCCGAAGCGAGCTCGCATACGCCCCGCCGGATATGGAATCGTATTGCAAACTGATCTGGCCGTCGCCTTCGTCGTAATAGACCGCTTCAAGATAAACAGGCATGCCCGGGGTGTAAGTGAAAGTATTGGTCGGCACCGCAAAACCGATGAAGGAACTGCCTGGAACGTTCCGCCACACTGTTTGGCCGCCGATGTTCGTGGTAATGATGGATTGGTCGCAGCAACTAATCGGTGTGAGATTCACCGTGTTCGCGGCTGGCGACGACAAAGCAAGGAGAAGGGCCAGGTGAATAACGAGGAAACAGCGCAACCCACCAGGCACGGCGAAACATGCCTGCCTCCCAACGACAAGGACAACACCAGTGGTAATGCACAGAAGCTTCATCGCAACCTTTTCCCGAGAAACCCGTTTCGCGGCAAGTCCCCGTTTACGGGGAGGCCACGCGGAAAAAAGTTGGTTCATTGCTTGGAATGGGAAACGAGAATATCTCTTCGGTTCCTGAAGCGGTGACCGTGCTTCCTGGCACTGTTGCCCATGATGCAGGGGATAGCGAGGCGCTGGACTCCAAATGATACATTCCTCCGGAAGTCGTCTCGTATTTGATCGTCACGTTGCCGCCATTGACTTCAATGCTCTTGATTTTCCTACCAGATACTCCAATGCCCTGCGCGGAAATCGTCGTCTTGCCAGGGTTGATATTGTTGTAGTCTATATTGAGTGTACCGCTACCGCCATAGGCTGTAATCTTGCCGGCGTCTTTAAGCGAATTGATGATTCCTGTCTTGTCTCCGTTCACAATTATTGTTCCCCCGGCGATGTCAATGTGAGAGGCGCCATTGACTTGATTGGTGCCGTCCCATTTCAACAAAAACAGCGTGCCACCATTCATGTAAATGTAACCTGTACCGCCTGAACCCAACTGCCAATTCCCGTCTGGATGGTTGGTAACCGAAGCTGTGCCACCATTCATGATGAGCGTGCCGACGCCGCCGGGATCCTGGCCGACCCAAAGGTGCAACATGAATTTCACGTTGCCGCCGTTTTCAATGATCATTGAGCCTGTGCCGCTGCCGCCGATTTGCGTCCAGCCGATGTTATGAATGTCGCCGTTCGTATCACCGGCTGTCAGGTCGCCGCCATTGGTGACAATAAGCGTTGATGGACCGCCGCCGTTGGCGATGGTGATTTGGCACCCGCCAGCCACGCCGTCCACGATGCACGGACCAACGGTGCTGTTGTTGATGAAAGCCTTGTAGCCGGACACCGGCACAGTGCCGCCCCAGTTTGCCGGATTGCTCCACAAACCCGGATCCGGCCCGCCCGGATTCCAGGTAACCCCGGTTTGCGCGTGGACGGTTGATGCGAGCATCGCGATTGCGACGACGCAGGCAGCGAATGCATTTCTCATTGGTGGTGGCCTTTCGTGTTATTTGGGTTCGAATCAAATTTGCGGGTCGATCATTCTTGCGCGCTCGACCATTCCTGGGCATCGTACGCTGGCTCGCTGATGGGATCGCTCGAAATCTTTCCACCGCCAAAATCCTGCAACGGAGTGTTCGGCGTCAGTACGCCCCAGAATTGTCCCCAGGTAATCCTGCTTGGCAAAGACGGTGCGGCGTGGCCGTCAACGTAAATGATGTTCACACGTTTATTATGTTTGGCATGGGCGGTTTGGAGCCGTCCGTTCATTCCCGAAACGCCCCGGCCCGGACCAGAGTAGCGCGCCCAAACAGTGTCAAGCCACGCAGCGTCAGCGCTACTGTCCCCGCTGCCGGCATTATTTGGATCGTTCGAACCACTGACGTCGGAAATGGCGACCACGTCGGACGGCCGACTGACACTGGAAGTTTTGAAATACTGCGTTTTCATATCGCCGGTCACAGGGTCCGCGCCGCCAAAAACTCCGATTTCGTTGAAGCCGTAGGAAAGGAATCCTGTAATGCTGGGATCGAACTCTCCCGGTTCGGTGGTATAGGTCAGGCCGCGTTTCCGCTTGGGGCACACCCAGACTTTGTTGTTCGGCATGTACAAAACCAGCATCGGCGCGATTGTGTTCGCCCCGCTGTTGACGCCCGAGCCCTTCCATTCGCCACCGCATTTCAAACCTTTGGAGTTCACATAAGGAGGCGGCGTCCACCATTGAACCGGCGTTGGGAAAATCTCGCTGCTGTCGGACGCATACATCAGAACTGCAAGCCCTATCTGTTTGGTGTTGCTCAAACAACCGGCAGCGAGGGCCTTATCTTTCGCCTTGCTCAGTGCGGGAAGCAGCATCGCAGCAAGAATGGCAATGATGGCGATTACGACGAGCAGTTCGATCAGGGTGAAAGCATGATGGAACTGATTAACGACAGGCTCTTTTTTTTGACTGGTCATGCAACAAAGCTGCTTTTGGGGTTTGCTTATGATTATCAGTTGGCAGCCTGCCGTTGCAGTCCCATGAAGTGGGGACGGCGTAATGGCGGAGCAGCGTGAACATACCGTCCCCATTTCATGGGACTACCAGACAATCTTCACGTCGTTAAGCTTCGATACGTTCCACGTTTATCTTTTCCAGGAAGAGCAACGCTCGTACGCGACGCGTCAGCACTATGGATTTGTGCTGCCGTCAGCCGCGCCGTTAATGACGGAATCAGATTTCAGTTCCATCGCGATGCAGATTACAAACTGAGCCCAGAAAGGAAAATCATGAAAACCAAAACCCTCTTCGCAGCAACGTGCCTTTTAGTCGCGCTTATCACGCGAGCAAGCCATGCGGCAACAATCTGGAGCACTGCCACTGCCAACAGGGACATTCATTGTGGATAACACGGGTGTCGCAGCAGCCCGCAATGAGAATATGTCGGCGTTGACTTTCAGTGCCGGTGATGGCGAAGTGCGACCCACTCGTACCACTGCTCAAAACGCATTCGTTACCTTTTCGTCCCTGGCTTCCCGGTCAACAGGCGCTGTGGGGATTTTTGACAATGTCGGTGGCACACTGGGCACGTAGAACAAAATCACATTGACCAGACAGACTGCTGGATTCCTCAATCAAAGAGCGCCTCGTTCCCGGATCTTAGTGCGACCACTGCTCCATTCACCGTAGACAAGGCCGTATCGTCCGCCGCCCTTGCCTCTTCACTCAATCCTTCAGGTTTCGGCGACACCGTGACGTTCACCAACACGGTTACAGGTGTCGCGACTCCGACGGGCGATGTGATTTTCCGCACCAATGACACGGCGTTGAGCGCCGTCGTTTTGAGCAGTGGCGTCGAAACGAGCGTGACTACAACGAATGGCACGCCGCTGTCGAACAACGGCACTTTTATTCTTGTGTCGGCAAACAATGTGGATGAGGCCTTTACTTACACGATCCACGATGGTCAGGGCGGTACGAACAGCGGCACCGTGCTCATTTCATTGCTACCTGCCGTTCTTTGGCGACGCCAGCGGAAGCGTGACAATCACAGCATCAAACATCACAGCTGTTCTGTCTGGCATCCACGATTACAGCTACAACGTCCAACGCGCCACCAATGTGAACTTCACATTGGGCGTTACCAACTCCCCCCCCGTCACGGCCTATTACCGCCTGAAGTGCATTCCCTGAACCAAAAACGATAGGTATCCGCCTTTGGAACAGCTAGATGTGAAAGAACCCGTTGTCGCCGTAGGCCTGATTATTCCCACCACGTCGGCACGAAGACCACGTTGCACAGCTATGATTTTACTCTCGACTTCTTGTGCTAATAATTTTGCTTGTATTACCAATACTTTGCGTTGGACGCGAGCAACGGAAGCCGAATCTGAGATCACGTCTGGACTTTGGAGGAAATTGTCGGTTTAATCAGCTAAACCACCGACGAAAGGAACTCGATGCGGCTACAACTGCCCAAAGTAATGTTTCAATACGCAGGAGCGCGATTTCGATGCATTGCAGCGCTTACCAAAATCATTGCCGCCTGTTTTTCCTAAACAGATAACCTGTTCAGTGAATAGGAAGGTTTAACCGAACATCACCGAATATCGAATTTTCAAGCCGACCGACCACCGAATTGTGAGAGCGATCTACAATGCTCTTCGACTTTTCAATCGGGAGCCAGAAAGGCCACTCGAGTTCGACTCAAGTTCGATTGCTGCCTTACGTTTCGGGCGTACTTGTGCATTCGGTTTCGGCCTGGTCTGGCTGCTGGCTACATCAGTGACGCAGGCCACCACACTCTGGAGTAATCCTGAAGCAACTCTCATTTATAATTCAGGGTCGGGCAGCGACATTCTCAAGGGGGCTTTGAAACGTGACGATACGGCGCGCGACACGCTCTATTTCAAATTCCATATTGCGCCTCTGTCCGATTCCAAGACTGAAGAGTACTTCGCTGCGTTTGAACTTTTTGAGACGGATACAGAACGACTCGCCGTGGGAAACGCACTGGCTGCATATGCGTATAGCGCGTTTTTCAAAACGGGCGATGCCGAAACGACCGCTCCAGCATCCAGCTATCTCGACCTGCACTCGTCAAGCCATGATGATGTGGTGACCGGACAATCACCGCATTACGAGTTTCCTCGCCGCGGCGTGGAACGAACCATCATTTTCAAGGTGCAGTATGTTGCCGGCGGGGACGATCTTGTTACTGTCTGGCTCAATCCGGATCTCAGCGTGGGAGCGACGGAAGTGCACCAACCCGAATCGCTGACCACGCGCTTCAATGCAAATGCATCCTTCGATGAAATCCGCCTGCGTCATGGCGGCGCGGGAGAAGGCTGGGTTTTCAGCGATCTTGCGATTGCAACCAGCTTCTCTGATTTCGTGGACCCAAGCAGTGCGATGCCCATTGAAGATGAATTGAACTTCTTCTTCAATTCGCAACGATTCGTTGTTGAAACCTGGTTGCGTGAGCCGGGGATGCCCCGCACAGATCTTCGCGCTCTCGCGCAAACTGCCGACGGCTATCTCTGGCTCGCCAGCGATGACCGCGTAGTCCGATTTGATGGCGTGCGATTTGTGCCGTTTGAGACACGAGCCGCAACCGGCGGCGGCATCGTTCAGACTCTCTTCGGCGACTCGCAAGGGGCTTTGTGGATCGGCACCACCGACAGAGGGCTGACGCGCTACGCGAACGGTGAATTTGAAACGTTTACTGTCCAACAAGGACTGCCATCAGCCAACGTCACTGCGATTGCAGAAGGTGACAATGGAGAAATTTTCGTTGGCACAAGCTCGGGTCTGGCCGTCTGGCGGAGCAGCCAGCCCCATTCCATTGCGGGCGCGGGAGACATGCAGGGCAAGGCTGTGAAATCGTTGTTTCGCGATCGCGAAGGCACGCTTTGGATTGCCGTGTGGAACGCTGGAATTTTTCGCTACCGGAACGGTGCGGTGTCACAATGGCCGGAAGGAACTTCCGACGAAACGTTGCAAAATCCGCAATCGGTGGTGACCGACGGTAAAGGTCGAGTCTGGATAGCCGCCAGTGGCGATGCCGTGCTTTGCCATGATAAAGGACACTGGCGTCGGTATCGGATTCCACGCAACAGCCAATCGCCGCATGTCAGAATTCTCACGTCCGATGCCGAGGGATCTGTTTGGGCCGGATCAACGAGCGAGGGGTTGTATCAATTCCGGGAGGACACCTTGACGCCGGTCAATGCCAGTGCTGGATTTCCAGTGAACGAAGTGAGCGCGATGCTCGTAGATCACAGCGGCAACCTTTGGATCGCCGGTGGCTCCGGACTTCATCTACTTAAACGAAAACAGACTTTTCAACTTGGACAGGCGGAAGGCTTGGGCAAAGGACCCGTGGCGAGCGTCGCTGAAGTAGCGCCGGGTTTGATTTGGGCCATCCAGCCGGAGCATGGGCTTCTTGGTTGGGAGGGAGGAAGCTTCCGCCGCCTTTCGGTTGCCGGGTTAGGCCCTGAGGATTCAAATTTTCGTGCCATGCTGGTGACGCGTGATAAAGCCTGCTGGTTGGCTTGCGGCAAAGGCTTGTTACTGATTCGCGATCCTCAAGCAGTCGCCGATGAGAGCCAACTGTTCCAGTTGCCAGGTGTTAACATTACGGCGCTCGCCGAAGGTAATGACGGAAGCATTTGGGCGGGCACGCGTGAAGGACAGATATTGCGACTCGATCAAGGCCGTTTGCGGATACACGCACAATCAGGATCGAAAAGTCCGGTGGTCGCAATGGCAGCGGAAGCGGACGGCCAAATTTGGGTAGGCACTGATGGCGGGGGACTTTATCTCGTTGGAGAAACTGGGTTGGTAAATTTCAGCGACAGACTCCTTAGGACTTCGATCCAGGCATTGCATCGGGACGCTAAGGGAACGCTTTGGGTCGCCATGGTCGAGGGAGGACTCGCGGCCGTGGCGAATAAGCAGGTCTCAGTCTACCCCCTGCCCTCCGGACTGTCCGATAACAAAATCTACGGCCTGTTGGAGGATCGCGCTGGGCGACTGTGGTTGAGTCACCGCGGCGGAGTTACCTGCGCGGAAAAGCCTTCAAGCCCTTCCGACGGTCTGGCTGTGCTTGGATCCTTTCCATTTGGCAATGGCTCGACCGAAAACCTCCTGCAAAGTCCTGGTTCAAACACAATCTACCCAAAGGGCTGCAGCAGCAGTTCAGGATGCCTTTGGTTCGGTAATTATAATGGGATTACGGTCGTCGATCCGCTCGAATGTGCCGTCGCGACGAACGGGCTTGTGCTGTTGCTCGAAGAAGTCATGGTTGACGGGCTTCCTGCAGCTGGATTTAAGCCGATAGCAGCCTCGTCACGATCAGCGAAAAGCCGAAAATCTCCAGCGTTTCATGTCGGGCCAGGACATCATCACCTCGAGTTACGCTATTCAAGTCCGCACTTCGAAAACCCGGAGCAATTGCGCTTCCGCTATCAAATGAAAGGTTTGGATCAGCAGTGGACCGAAGCAGGCAGCTCTCGCATAGCTCAATACAACTATGTGCCCGCCGGTGATTATCAATTCATCGTTTCGGTTGACGGAGCGAATGGGCGTCACGCCGAGACGGCAGTGGACTTCTCGGTCTCCCCTTATTTCTGGCAACACTGGTGGGTTCTCTCCCTGGCCAGCGTGGGCTTGCTTGCGAGCGTCATTGGCGGGGCTCGCTATCTGGAACACCAAAAAATGAAGCGTCACATGAAACTTCTGGAAGAAGAGAATGCACTGGAGCGGGAGCGCACACGCATTGCGCGGGATTTGCATGACGAAATAGGCGCCAAGCTATGCCGCATTTCATTTTTGAGCGCGCATGCGGCCCGACTCGACAATGACAACGACGAACTCAAGGAACAGATTTGGGCGATCGAACACGACTCCCGCGATTTGTTGCATTCGCTGGATGAAATTGTTTGGGTCGTGAATCCGCAGAATGACACGCTTGAGCATGTCGCTTCCTACATCGCGCAATACACGCAGAATTATTTCCAGGGCACCGGCTTGAACTGCGAACTGGAAATTCCGAAAGAACTGCCACATTTCCCGGTTTCGTCCCAGACGCGTCATCACCTTTTTCTCGCAGTGCATGAAGCATTAACGAATGTGTTGAAGCACTCCGGAGCAAACCGGGTAAAGGTAACTATCGCCTGCTCCGATGCCGTACTGCGAATCCAAGTGAGAGACGAAGGCAAGGGATTTGGAGAAACAACCCGGGCATCCCAAACACGCGAATCGGCGGATGGTTTGCAGAACATGCGCCAACGCCTGGAAGCCATTGGGGGACAATGCCGGATTCAATCCACGCCTGAACACGGAACGGCTGTGGAATTCAAATTGCCATTAAATCGAGAAGCCAAGGAAAAAGTAAAATGATCACTGTATCCATCGTTGACGATAATCAAAAGTTGCGCGAATCCATGATGACATTTCTAAAAGGCACCCCGGAGTTCCGCTGTATAAGTGCCTACGGAAGCGCGGCGGAGGCGCTGAAGCATCTGCCCATTGAAAAACCCGATGTGACATTAATGGATATCAACATGGAAGGCATGGACGGTATCGAGTGCGTCGTGCGGTTGAAGGTTGAACTGCCGGAAATGCAAATTGTCATGCTGACGGTGTACGAAGACACCGACAAAATCTTCCGTGCGCTTTCAGCTGGGGCAAACGGTTACATTCTCAAACGCGCCGCGCCGGCGAAATTGCTTGAGGCCATCCGCGACGTCAGTGCGGGTGGCTCTGCGATGTCGAGTTCCATCGCTAGAAAAGTTGTGGCATCATTTCAGAAGTCGGCACCTGTTTCACCCACCGAAGCCCACCTATCGCCGAGGGAGCAAAATGTCCTGGACTGTTTGGCAAAAGGGATGACCTACAAAGCCATTGCCTGCGATTTGGGCATTAGCATCGAAACCATCCGTACGCACCTGAAACGAGTCTATCAGAAATTACACGTCCAGTCCCGTACTGAAGCAGTGGCAAAATACATGCGGCGTTGAAAATCTCTTGCGTCCCCAGTTCATGGGACTATTGGGTCCCAAGCCATGGCCTAAAATGAAGATATGAACACACCCGATGGGCAGTCCAAGCCGAGTTTGGCTGTTATGCAACTTCAGCGCAAAGTGACTGCATTTACGCTTATTGAATTACTGGTCGTCATTGCAATCATTGCCATACTGGCTGGGCTGCTTCTTCCGGCACTGAGCAAGGCCAAAGAGCGCGCCCAGTCGATTGCGTGTATGAACAATAAGAAGCAACTCGGCCTGGCTTGGATGATGTATGCGGGAGATAACAACGAAAGACTGGTGCTCAATCAGGATTGGCCTCAACTTGGCAGCCCTTCAGTGCCTTCCTGGGCTTATGGAAATCTGACTTGGAACGCAAACCCACAAAACACCAATACTTTGAATTTGACAGACGAAGCCAATGCTCTGCTCGGCACTTATACCGCAAAAGCCGTCAAGATCTATCGGTGTCCGACGGATAATTACCTGAGCCCCCCTCAACGGTCGGCAGGTTTTGAGCAGCGCAGTCGCAGCGTGGCGATGAACGGCGCCGTCGGCGGGGGCTCCAAGTACACGGGATTTCCATTCAGTGCCTCCTATTGGTGGGCGACCAAAAGTTCGGATCTGGTCGTTCCAGGCCCATCGGAAAGTTGGGTATTCACTGATGAGCATCCTGATAGCATTGACGACCCAATTCTCTACACCGACGCTGGAGCGACCAATGGGACGGGTCAGTTCACGGAGCTTCCTTCAGGCAACCACAATAAGGCTTGCGGCATGGCTTTCGCAGATGGCCATGCTGAGATCCACAAATGGAAGACTTCAGAAACCTTGCGGCCAGTCACCTACACACTGGTGCAACAAGTCAACGTCACGGCGAATGCCGATTTGGCATGGCTCGCTGCGCATACCCCTAGTCAGAAATAGTGCGAACGACCCGGGTTGGATCGGACAAGGTTGGTTTCGGAATTGACTGATGAAACCTCTGGTTGCGAGACTTGGTGCATGAAACTTTCGCGACAACTGGCGGCGGCTTTCACCTTGCTCATCGCTCTGCACTCTGTCGTTGCTTACGCGGCCTCCAAGCCTTTGCTGGTGCATTATCGACCGTGGTTTGTCGCGAAGCCATTCACAGATCAATGGGGTTGGCATTGGACCATGGCGCATTTCGACCCCGATCATATTGACGCGACCGGGCAACGACAGATTGCCTCTTGGTATCACCCCCTCATAGGTCCGTATGATTCTGCGGATCCCAATGTGCTCGAATATCACTTACTCCTGATCAAGTTGGCCGGAATCGATGGCGTAATTGTGGATTGGCATGGTGCGGACGATTACCTTGATTATGGTGCGAACAACGAACGCACGAAGGCGTTATTCAAAGAGGTGCGCAGAGCGGGCCTGAAGTTCGCGCTTTGTTTCGAAGATCAAGTGATCCAAGGACAGGTTGCACAAGGTCGACTGACTACATCGAACGCAATCGCTCATGCGCAGCAAACGCTCCTTTACGCGGAAACAAACTTCTTTACGGACCCGTGTTACCTGCGACAGGCCGGTCGGCCAGTCCTGTTGAATTTCGGGCCGCAATACTTCAAAGGCACCGGACAGTGGGAACAAATATTCTCAGCGTTGAAGGCCACGAATCAGCCCGCATTCTTCACTGAAGACTATCGGGTTTCGGCAGGCGTCGGTGGCTTTAGTTGGCCGCCCATGTGGCTGAGTCTGTCACCAGGGTCTCGGGGAGTTTTGTCCGTGTCGGCGTTGCAGAATTATTTCGACCGTTTCGAGGAGCGTGCAGGCAGTTGGCCCGCCTCCATCAGCAGCGCTTTTCCCCGGTTTCATGATATTTATCAATCCGCCGGTGTGCGGAATTATATCGGGTACTTGGGCGATCGGAAGGGACGAACTTTTCGCGAGACCCTTTCACGCGCGCTGACAAACGCCTCAACCATGGTTCAGATCGTAACCTGGAATGATTTTGAAGAGGGCACAATGATTGAGCCAACAGTGGAATACGGATTCCGAGATCTTGGCATCGTTCAGGAACAGCGGAGGCAGTACCTCGACTCCAGTTTCTCATTTGGTACAAATGATCTCAGCATTCCTTTTCGCATTTACCAACTTCGCACTGCGCTGCCAACTGACATCAAGTTGAACGCTCAGTTAGATGCCATTATTGAGTCGGTATTTAAAGGAGAACTCGAGACGGCTCGAAGAAACATCGACGGATTGGAAGCGCACTATTCGAAGCGACGTATTGAACAGACGCGCTAACTGTTATCAGCAGCGTGATTCCGTGGCAGAGCGTCAGACTATTTGTAGGTGGCGCGAAGTCGCTGTGTTAAAATGACTGCCAAAGATCATTTCCAAAAAGAGTGGAGAGAAGCTTCTTGACGCGTACCGTTTCCGAGTAAAGACCGCAGGGTTGGTCAAGCTGGAGTCTCGCCGAAACCCGCTGCGACGCCCATAATCCATGGCAAACCTTTGGTCTATGCAACAATTTTACGCCCTGAGTTTGATCCCCCACTTTCGGGGATGTTGTTAGCGCCACTTGTGAAGTAGCATTCGAGTAATTTCAAGCGTAGAATGGCAATTCAGTCCTAGTGGCAGTGTTCCGAATCAGCTTCGGAACGCTTTCAATTGTTCTTTCTGTGCCTCATTCAGAAGACCACATCCTATTAAGAGTTTGCCTTCGAATCGCGGGTTGTTAAACTTCCAAAGATTGCCCCCTGATGAAGACCAATTTGCTTTTTTTTCGATGACCAGACCGACAGTAAAAAAGATTCTGATCCTGCTGGGAAGTTGGATTGGTTTTCTTGCGCTCGCTCATTCGGAGCTTGCCAGCAATACCGCTGATGGATTCGAAATCCGTTCTGCTTCCGCCGCCAATAAACAACTTTCGATACGGCAAAATGAAGTAAACCTGGGAGCACTTCCAACACAAATTACATTTCGTTTCTGGCCGCGCACCAATAACCCAAGCTCGACGATGCGCGTTCGCTATAAATTGGAAGGTTATGAAGATGTCTGGCACGACGGGACCAGCGAAATGTTCGTGGCAATCCGCTTTTATAATGAAGCCCAAGATCAGGTTGGTCAGAAGGTATTCACCGTAAGTGGTGAGAGTGTAGGATGGCGTGGCTCCCTGGCCACCTCCTCTCTGACGCATCGCCGTGAAATGTTCACTTGCCCGCCCGGCACGGCACAATTCTGGGTGGTGATCACCTCGGCGGGTCCTCCCGCCGCTGTGGGAGCGTACATCGTGGCGAACCTGAAAGTGTCAAAAATCACCACCAACGGACCACCAGTTGAGCTGATCACGTGGCCGTTGGATAGCGAACCCCGGACCGCTGCCGAACCTGCGGTAGTGAAGGGTTGGAGACCCGACGGCGGACGTCCCAGCATGGCCAGGATTGTCACCATTGGAGAGAATCCTTCTCAAAAAGCGTTCGGGATTTTTGATACAGACGGCACTACCCACGCTGAGTGGCATACCACAGTGGATGCTGCTCCACGGGCGCAACCAGGCGATCAGATGCTGATCGAATGGGACGAGATGTATAGCATTGGCGTGAATGACATGACCGCAGCCCACTTCAGTGCTCTGCCGGTTGGCCGGTACGTATTGCATGTCGAGAATTTCGATGTTCTGGGGCGCCCCACAGGGATCCAAGCTTCACTCAACGTAATCGTTCCCCCGCCCTTTTGGCTGAAACCAGCCTTTTGGGGATTTGTTATCACCTTGCTGGTGGTGCTTGTATTGGGCATTGGCCGGTATCTAACCGCCCGCCGGATGCAGCGCGAGGTAGTCCGACTCAGGTGGCGGGAGGATTTGGAAAAGGAGCGTCTCCGTATTGCTCGGGACATTCACGATGATCTGGGTGCAAGGCTGACGGAAATATCACTGGCGAGTGAGTTGGCGAAAGGCAAACAGAATTTGCCTAAGTTTGCTACAGAGGATTTTGACCAGATTTCCGGCATGTGCCGTGAGATGGTTACGGCACTGTATGAAACGGTCTGGGCGGTAAATCCAAAGAACGACAACCTGGATGCATTAGGTGAGTATCTTTGCCAGATCAGCATTCGTCTCTGTGAACAAGCTCATTTGTCCTGCCGCCTGCAAGTCGCAGAATTGCCCAAAAATGTAGAAATCTCCAGTCGCGACAGGCATAACATCGCCATGTCGGTGACGGAAGCCGTTCACAATGTCATTAAGCATGCGAAAGCATCGGAAGTGATCCTCAGCGTCGATTTTGAGTCGGAAGTTTTAAACATCTCTGTTCAGGATAATGGCTGCGGCTTTGTCGAGGCGAATGTTCCGGGGCGAAACGGCTTAAATAATATGAGGGAGCGCCAGGCGAGCATCGGGGGAACCTGCCGCGTCGAAAGCCGGGCGAGTGGTGGAACAACCGTTTATATACGGGTAACGATCGACTCCCGGCATCAGCACAGTTGAACAATCGTCACCAGACAAACTTAAATTATGAAAAGAAGAGTTGCAGTAGTGGAAGACAATCAGCGATTACGCCGACAACTGTTGCAAATTTTGAGCCAGTTTGAAGATATCGAATGTGTGGGCAACTACGGCTCCGGGGAGGAGGCGCTGGAACAGATTCCGCACAAGAATCCGGAAGTCGTGCTGATGGACATCAAGCTGCCGAAGATGTCGGGAATTGAATGCGTCCATGAGCTGAAGAAAATCATGCCGTTGGTTCAAATTATCATTGTGACTGTGTACGAGGACAGTGAATGCATTTTCGACGCCATAAAAGCCGGGGCCAATGGTTACCTGATCAAGTCGGGTCCGCCTGAACGCCTCATTGAGGGCATTCGCGATATCGCTTCCGGCGGCTCTCCTATGTCGGGTCATATCGCCAGAAAAGTGGTAGGTTATTTTCGCACGCTTGGACCCGCGACCGGAAAAGCCAAACCCCTTGCTCCTCGCGAAGAACAGGTTCTGACTCTATTGGCGTCAGGTTACCTCTACAAAGAGATTGGAGCTAAGCTGGGCCTGAGCGTGGAAACCGTCCGCACTTATGTCAAAAATGCATGCACAAAAATGCATGTGCGCAGCCGGATCGAAGCGGTTGCCAAATACTGTGGCAAGCACTGAAGCCAGCGGGTCCGGCCAATGAATTCCTAGCTGGACCGCCCTTCCCTGCCGGATCAGGGATAAGCGAGACGATAGAACGCCGCGCCATGGGCTGAATTGATCAGGATATTGGTACTCGTCACGAGCTCGGAACCCGGCACCGCCATCCAGTTTGTGGCCAATCCGCCTCCCGGCGCATTCGTCTGAATTTGCAAGCGCCAACCGAGATGGTCGTCCGGCCATGAAAGCGCTAGTGTATTGCCAGAAGCGGTCATTATGATATTTGCGGGAGTTTGAGACGCGGCTGAAATAACGTTGCCGTACACATAACATTCGTAAAAGGACGGGTAACCGCCCGCTTGACTGCAACCGGTTACTGTAATGCGGATGTAGCGGGCGATTGCGGTGAATGTATCGGTGGTGTTGGCTTTCAATGAATTGCCTGTTGCATCCACTACCATGACATAATTCACGTCATTGGTGCTCACTTCTATCTTATATTGGTAGCTGCGATTGGGAACACCATACCAATTGATTGTTACAGCTGTTAAGTTGCAGTTGTTTTCAAGATCTGCACGCCACCAGGAGGGATAGGCAGGACTATTTGCGGACCAGCGCGTGCCGGTATTCCCATCATTGCCTTTGAATGGTTCTCCCGGCAGACCGGAATCATAGCTACTCGCCGTCGCCGGTTTGCCTCGAGATAACAAACCGGTGAGAACCTGCCATGAATTGCTGACCAACGTGGCCGTAAATGTAGAGGTTGAATCATTTTGAAACGCCGCCTTGTTGGCATTCAGGTTGGTCACATTGTTGTATTCAAACAATCCAGTGCCGGTGACCCCGGACGGAATCCAAATACCCTGCTGTGCCGGGCGATCAATCACGTTGTGTGAAACAATTAAGGTCTCGAGTCTCGCGCCAATGTCGAGGCCTGCGCGCAGGGAAGCCCGAATGATGTTGTTCGTAATCGTCGCTCGCGTGTAAGCGTTGGAGAACGTGGCTGTGCTCGAAAGAGAGCCCACATGCATCCCGTGCCGGTCGGTGCTGTTCCAACCGCCGCCTCGTAAAATCACATTTCCGGAGATCAAGGCAGAATCCAAGGGATTTCCGGTATTGCCGAAAATACTCACTTCCATTCCATTATTTGCCGAGACACTGTCCACCAGATTGTTTTGCACAACCACGTTTGTGCCGCCGGCGACGCGGATGCCATTGGCCCAATAGGTGGCAATCGAGGTATTGTTAACAATTTTTGTGTTTTGCATTTGCGGATTGGTGCCGCTGGCACCTGCATCGGAATAAGTCGCGAAGCCGTCGTCGCCCGAGCCTCGCACGAAGTTATTCGAAGCGGTCAGGCTGATGCCCAATTTTGATAGGTCAGGAGTATTGCCGTTGTTAAGGTTAATACCGTCCCCCCAACTATCTGCCACTCGACTGTCCCGAATGATTCCGTTGCTGCCGCTCAACCAGTTGGCATCACAATGCTGCACCCAGACCCTCTCGATCAGCCAATTGTTGCCGACGGCAGTAAGTCCATAATCATCGCCGCTGATTCCGCCGATGTCGCGGTAAATGGCATTGGAATCAATCGAGATATCGCGCAGCACCGAGTTGGTATTTAACTGGATGTTCGATCGCCAGGGAGTTGTTTGGGGAGGGAGGGGAATATTCTTATAAACCATCGAATGCCACATTCCGGCTCCTTCGACTGTGACGCCGCGTAAATCCAATCCTCCTGAAGTGAGATTGTTTACCATGTATTTGCCCGGTGGGATCCAGACCGTTTTTCCCTGCGACCGTGCGGCATTGATGCAGTTTTGAATGGCTGTCTTCGAGTCGGTCGTAAAATTAGGGTCGGCTCCATAAGTCACAATCGACAGGGAATTGCCTGGCTGTGTTCGGGACGGAGGAGCATTTTCCAAATCAATGGAATCTATATCGTAGAACGCCGCCGTATTGGTGGCATCGTTTTGAAGCGTGATGACACTTCCTGCGGCAACGGGAGTTCCGGCAATTAAAGCCCGATCCTCATTGTAGAAATGCCAGGGTGTGCCGCCGCCGTTGGGATCATCGGGAGTTGTCGTCGAGTTGCGGTAATTCCAGGATTGTTTTGAGCTCAGAGTAATCGTCTGCCGAAAAATTCCATCCACGTACAAATTAATCGCGGCCGTAATGCCCCCGCCATTGGTGGCATCAGGAATGCAGTCGCGGATGACAATGGCGTTGGCATTGGCCACAGGGTTTGTCCAACTGATGGAATCATCGGCATTGGTTAGCAGGACGCAGGCAAGTCCCGATGCTTCGAGTTCCATTGTAGGGGCATTGGGCACGGTTGTTCCCGGTATAAAGGCACGCACGCTTGCGCCGCCACCTGGAGTGCCGGCCTCTGCTTCGAGCGTGGTAAAGGGAGTATTCGCGCCTGCAGCCCTCAGATGATTCGCGCTCGAGCTAAACAGCACCAACCCTATGACCAGGACCACCAACTGAAAGCTGCTGTTTCCAGTCCTGCATTCCCGAATTTTATTGCTGGTCTTATGGCACATCATGGATGGATGAGACGATAGAACGTCGCGACACGGGCTGGATTGATCGAGATATTGGTACTCGTCACAAGTTCGGAACCTGGCACCGCCACCCAGTTTGTGGTCAATCCGCCTCCCGGCGCATTCGTCTGTACTTGCAAGCGCCAACCGAGACAGTCGGCAGGCCACGAAAGCGTTAGTGTATCGTCGGAAATCAGAATAACGATGCTTGGTGGCGGCAGCGGCGCCTGCGTTGTGGCACTGGCTTGTGGAGAGTTGGCGCTTTCACCACCTGAGCCCATGGCTGAGACCACGTAATAGCAGGTCGTTGAAGCAGACAATCCCATGTCGCTGTAGTTAGTGTCGGTCAGGCCGGTCGCAATTGTGGAATAAGGCCCCCCGTTGGCTGTGGAACGCTTCACGTTATAACTGTTTGCACCGCTTGAAGCGTTCCAAGAAAGATTGATCTGGCCGGGGGAAGTAGCCGTGGCGATCAAACCTGTAGGAACAGGCGGAGGGGGTGGCATCGCATACACGTTGAACTCATGAATGCTCCAGTAGTTACCCACGCTTCCGGTCTGTGTGATTCGGATGTAACGGGCGGTTTGGGTCGCGAACTTAATCGTAGTCACTGCCGAAGAAGCAACTCCGGTGGCCACCGGATTCCCCCAGTTGACTCCATCATTAGAAACATTGACTTGATAACCGCGCGGATAATCATTCAGCGAAGGAGTGGCATCCAAAATGAGCTTGTAAAAGCTCTTCACCGATCCCATATCCACCTGAAACCATTGACCAGGGGTTTGGGCTCCGGAAGTGTCCCAACGCGTGCTGATATTTCCATCGATAGCCCTTCCCGCGTTGCCCGAATTCACCGAGGCGCTGGCCACCCATCCTGTCCGGCCTAAAAGGATGCCTGTTGGAGCAGCGCTTGCTGAAGCAGAATCGGTAAGACTTTCTCCCGCAGCATTCACCGCGGACACCACGTAGGTATAAGCATTATCCGGGGCAAGGCCAACGTCTGTATAATTGGTTGCAGTGACTCCTGTGGCGACGATTGTGAAAGGCCCGCCATAGGCTATAGCGCGCTTGACGTTGTAGCTGGTCGCCCCGAATGAGGCAATCCAGCTCAATGTAATCTGCGTGTTTCCCGCTATCGCGGTCAATCCTGTCGGTGCAACTGGTGGCGTGCCGGTTGCCGTCGGAGTAAGGCTGATTTCCGTCGAGCCAGGGCTTTCTCCAGTTCCGTTGAAGGCAGTTATAACATAGTAGTAAGTCGTGCCGTTTACGAGATCGGTGTCAACGGCATTGGTGGTGGCGGAAATGACAGCGTTCATGTATGGCCCGGCACTGGCAGTCGCGCGCTTCACGTTGTAGCCGGCCGCGCCCAACACTGGCGCCCAAGTTAATTTCGCCGATGAATTGCCCGCGGTCGTCGCCAGTCCAGTCGGAGTGGCTGGCACAGTCGCCACTGCCGCGCCCAAAAATCCGTCCAGTTTCCTGCTTGAAGGCGTTGAACCGGACAGCCCCCAGGCGTAATTTTCGCCCACGGCGATTTTGGCCAGATTTCCATCAATCGAATCCCATCCGCCGATTCCGGAGGCGCTCCTCCGAAAAACATTTCCGGCCGCATTGATACCCCAGACTTCCTCAGACCCGACGGAGATTTGGGTGATATTTTCAGAATTGGAAACCTGGGTCCAGGAAACGTTCGTGGTGAGACTGTGATAGATATTGGTGCCGCTGACTCCCCAGATAAAGTTTCCTCCCGTGGAAATCTTATCCATCGCAGGTCCTGGTACCCGGGTCCAGACGTCACCCGGGGCATCCAGTTCATTCACCCGCCTCCTATAGATTAGGCCTCCGGCATCCAGTGCCCAGACATCCGCCGCATTAACAGCTAGTTGAACCATGTTGCCGCTTTGCAACGTCCACGTTGTGTGATCCTGGGCAGCCCATCCATAAGGCAATTTACAAGTGTATACGGAAGTCCCATTGATGGCCCAGGCATGATGCTTGCCGACAGACAGGCAGGTGAACTTTGAAATGCCATTCATGGACACCGACGTCCAGGTGTCCGGCGCGCCATCACTGATAATGTGAGCCCAGACGTGGCCGACAGAATCCAATGCCCAAACGTCAAAGAATCCGGCTGACAGTTCAACCAGATTTCCGGGACCGATGCTCTTGTTCGTCCAGGCGCTTAAATTGTGGAGCGGCCGGTAAACGTCCAAACCGGTGGTTGAATACCATTGTCGTCGATACGATCCACCGAGGTTCTCGTGGAGGGTCGTTTTGTAATATGAATCACAGCTTTCAGCTTCGAACATGAGTGACTCGGTCGTGGGATCGGCGTACTGGCGCATGGCCGCGAGGTGCTGATTTGGAAAGTTCCATCCCGGAGCACAACTCGCAAAAATGGGGCTGCCTTCGGGAATGTTGAAGAATCCCTCCTGGTGTATCAGCCTGGTGTTGGCAGCACTGGCTTGAGCATAAAAGTTCAAGAGAGTGGAATTTCCGTTCGTGTCGAGCGGAGACTGATAATCCGGATCGCCAGCATCGGATCCCGCGGGCGTCCCGGTGTTGGTGACGGGGTCCCAATCGTTTGCCCAGACCGTGTCGATCCGCTTCCGGCTTCCACATGATGAGAATCCCCATCGCGTTCCATCCGTGAAGACGCGCGATGTATACAGCGCCCCGCCCCAGACATACCAGGGTGCCACACCCCACGCCTGGGCTTGCGCGTTCGTATCAGAGTCTGGAGAAATAATGAACAATGGATTCAAACCATATCTCGCAATCATCCGGTTACGAACATTCGTAAGAAACAATGCCATGTTACCATCCTGCACCATGTTTCCAGGATGAGCGGTCCAGATGTTGATAATGGGACGCAATGGGAATGGCTGGTAAAGCAGCGATGCCGGCACGTTGTCAAACCAGGGATTCAGCCAGTACTGCATTACATAGTCCGAAAAAGCGGACGAGCCCCATGAAGGATAGCTGCCGTAGGTTTTGAAATAGTCGTCAGCAACAGGTCCGTCTTCAAAAAACATTCCGATTTGGAGAGAACTGGCTGCTTGAGGATTGCGAGCGACGGCCTCGACAAATTTTTTAAGCCACCGTCCTTCGAATGCGCCATCACCACCAACGTAACCTCTGTCTTGCAGATCGTGAGTGAAATCAATGGTTCCCCGACAGTGGATCAATGGCACCTGCGCACGTGACGCCATGAGTTGATCCACCATGATGTCCCAATAGCGATCGGTTCTGCGGTCAAAGTCCTGGAACATGGGCGCCCGATACCAGTTCCGCAATTGATAGTCCGAATAGGGCTGGCCATTGGCATCCTTTTGAGGGTACGCACCGAAAATGGATGAGGCGTCATTGGCGTTAAACAAAGAATTGTGTTCGGATTGTTGGTTAAAAGACACGATTGGGGCGATCAACATGCCGCTGGTAGATGGCCGTACGAGGACTGTATCCGATGCTTTGAGGATGGAAGTCGTATCACCATCCTTCCGAAGAATCACCCAATCCAAAGAAATTCCTGATG
Organism: Pedosphaera parvula Ellin514; assembly: GCF_000172555.1. Lineage (NCBI taxonomy): Bacteria > Pseudomonadati > Verrucomicrobiota > Pedosphaerae > Pedosphaerales > Pedosphaeraceae > Pedosphaera > Pedosphaera parvula. Next base: position 17,628 of record NZ_ABOX02000015.1, on the reverse strand, counting down.
TTTCAAACACGATTCGGAGAGTGTGGTAACCTTGAGATAAATTCGCAGTTCCCAGATGAACAAGGCCAAACGAATCCACTCGACCGGTATTTGGCACGCCCACGCCAGGGCGAATATTGACCCCGTCAACTTCCAAATGCATGGTCGCACCACCAAGGGGCGAACCTGCATTGGCGGTGAATCGGTAGCTTCCCGCCGACAGCCAAATATTTGTATATTGAATCCACTCTCCCGGGGCAGTGTTGCCGACGTACCAGCCACCTCCAAAACATCGCAGATCGGCCAAAAGCAAGCTTATTAGAAGAAATAAACAATGTCTGAGCAATGGCCACCTCATATGCAAGTCTTCACAAGCTCGCGTCGATATGATTGGTGTCGGCAGCAAACTTGTAGTCGATCGGTGCGGCATGGCCATCGACAAAATTAGCATTGCCCTTCCCACGGTGCCGGATAGTAATCGTGTTAGGAGGAACCCAGCGTCCGTCATCCAAAAAAACTGTCGAGCCTGGCGGGGCATCGCTCGCCGAGGCAGGTTCTTCCAAAAGCATCAGCTTGTTGGAAGGATTGCGAATACTTGAAAGTCTTTGCGGAATAAAACTGCCGGTCACGGCATACGATGAGGCTGCTCCCATGAGAACTGTACCAACAGAATAACCATTTATGGTATAACTGTAGCCATACCATTGTCCGCCAGCAGCCATCACGGCTTTTCTTCCGGTATCATCTTTATCCATAGGGCAACGCATGGAATTGGTGTTTCCTTTGATTGCAATCAATATGGGGCTTTGAGCGACGTTAAATCCACTTCCTATTTGCCACCAAATCCAATCTTCATTATTATGCCCAATCCTTGAAGCATCGGCAGGCATGGTATCACGGAAATCTTCGACGTACATCATGAAGCCGAGACCAAGCTGCTTTTGATTGTTAAGACAGGACACCTGAAGAGCCTTTTGTTTTGCTCTGCTCAAGGCGGGAAGCAACAACCCCGCAAGAATGGCTATGATGGCTATAACTACTAAAAGCTCAATAAGGGTGAAGCCTTTATCACGACGGAACAGGGTTGATGGCTGGCAACGGACAGCGGTTGGAGTGATCATTGTGAAATTTATCTTTGTTAGCTGCGCTTGAAAGGACGGCACGTCGCAGCCAAGCGCAGATGCGACGTGCCTGTTACAACATTAAGGTTTTGCCTTCATAGGGTCTTATTTATGACAGATCAGGTTTTATTGATTGCTGAATACTCTTGAGGAGAACCGACTGGCTATCTGCTTCACCAAAATCTTTCTGACGAGGGTCGACGATTCTGCTGATCCTGGCCGGAACAATTTTCGGTTCATGGGTATGGAAGATGTTACACGATGTCCACACGCTCTGCCATACCCCGAAACTGGGGGATGGAGGTTAAACGCGTTCACACGACAGCGTTGACCATCTTAATTAAACTGTTTCGGGGATGCTCCAACGGGCCGTCAGTCATGGCACTGTCACGCGAAAAAAAACGGCTGGGGCTTCTCGATTCACTGGAATAGTCGCATTGAAAGCACCGCCGGCATCAAATGCATTGGTCAGCAGGGAAATCCACAACGGATCAGCCAGGTTTGTCGAGCTCAAGATCCGATAGGAGCCGGATGTCGGGCCGTTGGTTCCAGATAAATTGAGGCGGGGTCCGTCATAACTAATCGTGAGAATCATCGGAACCGGCGGTGACGGATAAGCCAGGCTCACCTTCTTGCCCACGACATCGTCAATGATGACCGCACCTGACGGAACCGTGCCGGCCACAAAATTTCCCGCACCGCCGCGGGTGCCTGAGTAGGTCAACAACACACTGGTGCCACTGGATGGCGCGTTGAACACGTTGACGGTTGCATTGCCGTTCAGCGTCAGATTCTCACCACTGATCAGGGGTGCAATTGTGTTACCCAGGTTAGCCAAGTCAAAATTCAACTGCGGGCTGCCGCTGCCCAAGGTCAGTGTGCTGACTGCCAATGAACTTCCGACAGTCGCCTGGCGCACTTCGAGGATGCCGCCGTTGTTGATATAAGGCATCGAAACGTTATTGGTTGTCGTCAGACTCAACGTTCCGGCATTGATGATGTTACCGCCGGTGTAGGTATTGGCTCCGCTTAAGGTCAGTTTGCCACTGCCCGTCTTAATCAACCCGCCAGTGCCGGACACACCACCGGAGAGAGCAATGTCTTTAGCATTGTTGCCGGCATCCGCCGCTTGGAAGGTGATGTTCCCGTTCCCATTGGCCAGGCCCATCGGCTCGGACGAGGACCAGTTGCCCGCCGCTCCGATGACGCCCCCGGAAAGGGTGATCGAGCTCGCCAGGGTTCCCAGCGCATTCCTGGAGATCCCGCCCGGACCCACGTACAGCGTTCCGCCGGTTACATTCAACGCGGCGGACGCTCCCGGAATGAAGGTCCCACCGCCCCCGAACTGAACGGCGCCGGCCAGCAATGTTCCCCCCGAAAGATTGACCGTCCCTGCTCCGCCGGAACTCGTCGCGCCATGGTTGATGTAAAGGGTGTTCCCACCCAGATTAAAGACTCCACCCTCCACCGTGAGCGTGCCCTTGCTGCTCCCATCAAACCCGACCCGCAGGCTGTCACCGCTGGCCGCCGTCAAGGTGACCGTGCCCTGTTTCAACTCCCAGGTTCCGGCGCTGCCGGCCCGCCCGATGAAGGAGTCACCTCCGCCGCCACTCGAGGTGGCCTGCGCGCCCGCGCTGTTGAGGGTGTAGGTGGAATTCCCCCCGTAGCCAACCATGATGCGTGCGGTGTTGAGCGTCGCCGCCCCCTGGGTCACCGGGGTCTGTGTCCAGAGCACGAAGTTCGGCCCAGCAAACGTGCCGGCGTTCAAATCGACGGTGCCGCCACCTGTAAGGATGGTGTTGCCGGCGAGCGTTGCCCCGCCGGCGAGGCTCAGCGTCCCGGCACTGCTGACCTGGAAGGTGCTGGCAAGGCTGGTGGTCAGCGCGTTCTTGAGCGTGGCCGTCACGCCCGCATTTACCATGAGAGGAGTGCCGCTTCCCGAGAGGGTCAGCGTGCCGTTCGTCAGCGTGTAGCCAGAGGTGCTGAACACCACATTCGAGGCGAAGAGGCTGTTCCCACCCAGATTGATGGTGTAATTACCGGCGGTCCCCGTTCCGAATATGGCACTGTCGCTGGGACTGTTGGTCCAATGGCCGTTGACATTGGCACTGCCGTTCCACCAGTTGCTGGCGGTCAGCCAGCTTCCGCTCCCATCAACAGGATTGGGACCTGTCGTGCCGTTCGCATCCCAGGTATTTGTTGAAATGGGAACTCCGCCGGTCGGAATCGCGCTGACTTGAAATGAATTTGGCCCTTCTCCAAGGAGGTTGGCCGCTGACACAACATAGTAATAGGTGGTGCCAACAATCACATTCGCATCCACATAATTAGCTACACCGACGAGATTGGAGGCCACGGTTGTGTAAGGTCCACCGCTTATGCCGCTCCGTTTTACATTGTAATGAACTGCAACCATCGGGTTCCAAGTGAGAGCGATTTGGCTGGGCTGCGCCGTCGCCATCACCCCGGACGGCGCTCCCGTGATCTGGTAGTTGGCGAGCACGGACACATATTCCTGAGCTTGTGCCAAGGTCGCCGTCGAACCGTTGACGGTGGAGAAGAGGTTGGTATCGCCGCTCCAATGATGAAAAGCCAGTCCGGTGAGATTGCTGGCTGTGATCGCAACTTGGGATCCCAAGGAATAGTAACCCGTCCCCGTTCCTGAAATCACGACCAACCGATTGACGGGGTCGCTGCGGAAAGATCCCACCGGCACGCCGTTGGTGACAGCGCCAATCGCATCCGTGATTTTATTATAAAGGTTGCCGGGGGGATTGCTGCCCCACGCGTAACGCACCGCCACAGGCGTCGTCACACCCGCACTGGTAACGGTCACCTGATTGGTCGCGGTTATCACCGCGCTGGCGGCAAAAAAGACCTTGTTCGCACCGCAGATCGCAAAGCCGCCCAAGGCTCCGCCCACCGTTTGTTGAGCCGGACTCAGCGGCGACAGGGTTTTCGTTCCGGCCATCAACCCCGCACCGACATTCGTGAAAGTGCAGATGATGGTGTTCCCCGAGACCATGGTTCCGGCCAAGACGGGGGCTTGATCGACGATCTGCTGCCCATAGACCAGATTCGCCGCGGCCCACGCGGCGCGCTGTCCCACATCCTGCTTGTCAATGGGATGGAGATCCCCGTTGCCGATATCAATCGTGGTAACGAGACGGGCGCTGGCGTCATTCAGCACCGTCTTCAACTGCGCTTCGCGAAGCTCCGCCCAACTGCCTGTCTCCACCGCCTGGGATTGTGTGTTCCCAAAGTTCGGCAATTGAATGATGACGAAAGGCAGATTTGGCTGTCCGAAAAGCGAGCGCCAGTTGCTCATCAACCCCGGCAGCAGCCGGCTGTATTGTTCCGGCCAACCGACATTGTACTCCCCCTGATACCACTCGACAGCCTTTATTCTAAAAGGTGAAAGTGGCCGGATCATCGCATTATATGGCCCGGAAATCGTATCTCTTCCCGGCGTCTGCCCCGCCTGATCAAAAATGGGTTGTGTGAAATCGCATATTTCGGAAACAAACAGCGGGTCGAGCCAGCTTTTGATCTCCGACCCCGCCCACGCGGAACGAATGATCCCGATTGGAATATGTTGCTGCTTGTAGATCTCCCGGGCGGTGAAGTAACCCGCTGCCGTAAAACCTCCCGTAGTTGATGGACCGGCGCCCTGCCAGGAACCGCTCGGAAGATTGGTTTCGGCCGTGAGCGATGAGGTAAAGGGAACACTGAAATTTCGGATCGCCGGATAATTTGCCGAATCGGCAATCTCTGCCGCAAGGTTGGTCACACCGATTTCATTCAGCGAAAACTGCATGTTGGATTGACCGGCGCATAGCCAGACATCGCCGATGAGGACATCCGTGAGCGTCAGGGTGGTTGCCCCATCGGATATCGTGAGGCTGTAAGCGGCGTTGTTGGCCACCAATCCGAAAGGCCCTACGGTCACCTGCCAGCGACCATCCGAACCGGCAACCGCCGTCTTGGTCTGAACCAGTGCGGCATTTTGGTTGTAAACTTTCACTGTCACTGTGATGCCAGGTGTAGCCCAACCCCAGAGCGGGTCATCGGCATCACGCTGCAACACCATGTGGCTGGAAAACAACCGATGGGGACTCAAGGGTGCGGCATTCGCCTCGATGGTCAGACCGCATCCAACCAACAGCAATGCCAACCATCGTACGAACGCAAACGAGGGTTTCATGTTGCTATCTTCCATCCTCTCCCAAAACAAGCAACACTCTTGCTGGGAGGTATGTATGTCTCTGTTGTTCTCCGGCCAGATTTGCAACTTTTCCTGTCCATGCGCATATGATCCCCTTGTGCTGATCATCAGGTGGCATCATTCTGGCGTCTGACTCCATTCCTTGGCATCGAACGATGGGGCGCAGATGGCCGAGGTTGCCGAGGCGCCATTATCCATAGTGCCACTGAATTTTCCGTAGAACTGTCCCCAAGAAAGCTGGCTGGGTAGCGAAAAAGCGGAATGGCCATCCACATAAATGACATCCACACGTTTGTTATGCTTGGCATACGCGGTCTGAAGACGGGGATACTTATCGGAACCGCTGCCCGCCCAGACGATATCCAGCCATGCCGCATCGCCGCTGAGATCGCCTGCGGAGCAGTTGGCTGGGTCATTGGAGCCGCTCGAATCCGTGCTCATCACCATGTCCGACGGTTTGGCTGAGCTGGCAATTTTGAAGGGCTTGTTATTATAGGAGCCAGCAGTGACAGGAACGCCAAACACACCCACCAGGTTGAACCCGTAGGAAAGAAAACCCGTTATGCTTGGATCAAATTCCCCGGGTTCAGATTTATAGGTCAGGCCGCGCCTGCGTTTAGGGCATACCCATACTTTGTTGTTTGCCAACTGAGACACCAACAGCGGGGCCGGAGTGTTTGGAGTTTTTTTGTCAGCGCGAAACCACTCTCCTCCGCAGGCCAGTCCCTTCGCATTATTATAAGGACCTACCTCCCAACTGACGCCGGGCGGCATCGGAAAGCAATCACTGTTATCTCCCGCATATATGATCACGGCAAGGCCTATCTGCTTTGTATTGTTCAGGCAGGCAACGCCCAGTGCTTTATCTTTCGCTTTGCTCAACGCCGGAAGCAACATGGCTGCAAGAATGGCAATGATAGCGATGACAACGAGCAATTCAATCAGGGTGAACCCGCGATCAGGCTTTATTTTCCTGATCGTTTTTGTGTCTTTCGTCTTCATTGTTGCCTTTTGTTCCACCTGGATGAGGCGGGAGCGGCGTTTGCAGCCGTTCCCGCCCATCAAGCTTCGATAAGTCAGATCCATTGACCCGCTCAAGGAAGACGGAGCCGGAAGAACACCGTCGAATTGGTCGGATTAATTGTCAGATTAGTTGACGTGACGGCAGCGCTCCCTGGCATGTCAAACCAGGCATTGCTGTTGTTCACCAACCCGGTGCTCAAGGCATTGGTCTGGCTTTGCAGAATCCAGCCCAGGTTCGTTGGCCATGATAATGCCAGCGTGCTGCCTGAAACACTGGACTGAACATTGAACTGAATAGGGCCGGGCAGCGGGTTGATCGTCGACACAGGAATGACCTGCAGACTGCCCGAACCTGTGATATAGTGCGGATCCGTGATTGCGTTGTAGATGCCAGGGGCTTTGCTGACTCCACCCAAGACCAGCGTGCTCACCGTGTTCGTTTCTGAATTTGCGAAGTTCAAATTCAGAATAGCGTTGGTGCCAAGGGTGGCATTGGTGGCAACGTTCACTGCGGAGTTGGTTGAAAGGCTGGGAAAAGCGAGCACCAATGTGCCGCTGCTGACAGTTATATTGCCCGTATAATTATTACTGTTCAACAGGCTCAACGTGCCCAACCCGGTCTTCACCAATGATCCCGCGCCATCGATGGTGGCGGCGATGTCCAACTCCGCGTCCGCAGGCGGGACATCAAATTGGCAGTTTACGTCGTTGAGCGTCAGCGTGTTGGTAGGATGAACGCCAGTCGTTCCAACGATAGTCAAGGTTGAGAGGGTCCCGCTGGCACCATTGCGCAATATCCCATTGGTGATTGAGAGCATGTCGAGCGTTTCGCTCCGCCCATTCAAGTCCAACACACCACCGGAGCTTAGTCGTGTCTGGACATAAGTTGTGGGTGAGTTTGCAATCTGGTTGCCGGTGTCGCCGGTGATGCGAACCACTGAATTGGATTGGACCAGCAGGCCCTGACCGCCGGTCCCGACCGCCACACCAGCACCTTTGGCCAGGTCAACCTGGCCTTCATTGATAATTCCCGTGAATTGACTGCTCGCCCCGAAACCACCGATGACCAGGGTACCCTTGCCAATCTTGGTAATCGTGGTGTTGCCGGAGACAATGTCGCCTTCAGTGGTCAGGGTGTTGGTGACGATATTCCAGAACATAACCTGGCCATTGTTGGCATTGATCGTCGCCGGTCCAAGATCCAGACTGCTGGTGCCAAGGAAAGTAAAGGTCCCACCATTGGCAATTGGGATCGAAACAGAAAGAACCCCGCCCAACGTGAGATCCGAGCCGCTCACGTTATCGATCGCACCGCCGTCGATGGTCAGGATGCCGTTACCAGCGCAGTTGGCACTTCCAAGGTTCAATACCCCGGAGCCGAGCTCCAAGCCCCCGGCAAAACTGTTATCGGTCCTCAGGGTCAATGCGCCATTGCCGGCTTTGAACAGCTTGTAGCCGAGTCCGTTGTCGGAAATCGTTCCGCCGACTTCGAACGCATTGGAGACAACCGTCAATGTCACGACGCTGCTGCCCAAAGTAACCGCTCCCGGGCCGGTGTTGAAGTTGGCCGAACCCACGAAGGTCCAGTCGTCGAGCCAATATTGGGGGATGGGCGTCAGCAACGTAACCGCATGACCGCTGGTGTTGTCAATCTTTGCGCCCAGGACGTTGGTCAGCGGCCCCGTGCCGATGGCTGAATTCAGGCTGCCGTCGCCACCGTAGTTGATGTTCAACTGGCCGGCGTTGATGGTTGTGCCACCGGTGTAGGTATTGGTTGTCGCCATCGTGACCATGCCAGTGCCTGATTTTGTGAAGGTCGCGCTTCCATCGATGCTGCCATTGCCTGCGAAGATGTAGCTCTTGGTCGTGTTGTTTGCCGTAACGCCGGCAGGATGCACGATGCTGTTCAGCGTCACGGTGATCGGCGAGGTTCCGCTGGCCGTGTCGTCGAATAGCAGGCTCTTGGTTCCGTCATCTGGGTTGTAGGTGGCGGGACTGCCAAGTTGAGTCCAGTTCGGGGTACCATTGATGTCCCAAACGCCGTTGCCCACTCTCCATGAAAGGGCCGGATTCGCGCCACTGGTCACATGCAACACGATGCGCTTGCTGGCTGTGTTGTTCACAATCGTCGCGACTGTGCCGGGCGGCAGCGAGACAGGCGTGGTTGGTGGAGTGCCGGAGAGCGTGCCGGTGTATTGGATAAGCGGATAATCGCCGACGGGGATGCCGCTGCCTGCAATAGTAACCTGAGGTGTGACCGTGAAGGTAAGGTTTCCATTGACCTGGATCGGCGCAACGGTTGTACTGGGCACGAAAGTAAGGTAGTTAAAGTCAGCCGTGGGTGTGCCGGCGGCATAGGTCAGATTCCCGATCGACCAAAATTGCCCCACGTTGGCCACCTGCACCGTGTTTACCGGCGAACCTGCCGAGCCATCCAAAACAACGGGACCATTTGTCGGCGACAAGCTGGTGATGATCCTCAAAGTTCCGTCGCTGACCACGGTGCTCCCGGCATAGTTGTTGGCGCCACTCAATTGCAGCGTGCCGCCACCCGTTTTGTTCAACCCACCTGGGCCCGTAAGCGCACCGGAAAGTGAAATATTAAAGGGCGTGGTGTTGGCATCAGCACATTGGAAGGTGATGTTGCCGTTGAGCGTATCCAGCATCATCGGTACAGATGAAATCCAACTCGACAAGGCCCCCACGGTGCCGCCCGAGAGTACGAAGTAATTGGTCGGGGGGAAAACCGTGCCACGGCTGACGCCAATTGAACCACCTGAACCAATATAGAGAAATCCGCCGGAATTGGTGAAGGCAGCCGTGCCGCCGTTGAAGGTGCCGCTGGCGGCTCCGATAAAAATGCCGCCCCAGGCATTGACCACGCCGCCGGTCTGGGTGAACACCGCCGTCGCGCCCGCCGGAGAACCCTGCTGGGCCAATTTGATCTGGCCGATGGCGGTGCCGGAACCCACCGCGCCCACATTCAGGGTGCCGCCATACATTTTGAATGTGCCATGCGGGGTGCCGCCGGATTCACTCTCGATCTGGACGTTTTGCGCCGCAGAAACCGTCCCGACGTTCATCGTGGCGCCATTTTGCAGTATTACAGTCCCATTCCCACCCCCACGGGAAATCTGGAGCGAGGTATTGAAGTTCATGACCGTGTTGGGGCCGTCCAAAACGAAAACGCCGGTGTTGTTGTTCCCCGAACCCGGAACGGCACGGCCGACCTGCCAGGTGGCGACACCCGTGGATGTACCGTTGGTCTGCCATACATTGGCATCAATGGTTACCACCGAACCCGCAGTATTACCCCCCAACAAGAAGGTGCTGCCATTAGTGCTGTTGAAAACGATCTGGTCGCCGGCGATATTGCCATTAACCGTCATCGTGGCTGGAACGGGGCCGGTGCCCAGTTGCCAGAATTTGGCGCTGTTGTTCTGCGCAAAATTGTTGTTGAAGGTTACATTCTTGCCGTCGGCAACCAGCAAGGTTCCAGAAGTGTTCAGGAACATGGAGCCGGGGCCGTTGAAGGTGTATCCATTGGCGTTTATGGCCAGATTGGTGAAAGCGATTTGACCAAGATCAAGTGATATTTGATAGGTGCCAGCCGCGGCATCCGGGCCATTGAATATGGCACCGTTAAGCCCCGCGGTGGTGCTGGTCTGGGTCCAACTCACATTGCCGCTGCCGTTGTTCCAACCAAGGTTGGCGGTATCGGTATTCCAACTGCCACTCGCCGGATTAATGGTCGCACCGTTATTGGTATTGCCGGCGTCCCAAGTCAAATTCGCTGCCGAGACGCCGCCCATTGAGAGTAACATCAGGCTCAATGCGAGAATTGGCTGCCGAATTTGGACCAAATGATCACTCAGCTTCCTGGGCAATCCTGGATTCATGTTGGAAAGATGTGTTGTCTTCATGGGGTCTTATTTGTGACTGATCAGGTTTTTATTGATTGTTAAGATGGTCTTGAGGGAGAACGGACTGGTTATCTGCTTGACCAACATCTTTCTGACAAGGGGGCGACGATTTTGCATCCTCCGGAAAACGGTGACGGCTGAAAATCGGCGCAATCCGGGGTGATAAGGAAGCGGCTCTAATGGTCATAATATCCAGATGTTTGCTGGGGCTATTCGGTTCATGGGTGTGAAAGATGCTACTTGATGCCCACACGATCTGGCTATACCCCGAAACTGGGGGATGGTTTGCCACCGCGCCAACGAGTCTTAAGACAATCAAAGCTAATCACCCAATCTCTCCAATCCACATCCTCAGCTTTCAGCATCGCTCTGAGTCAGTTTGGAAGGCACTCAAATGCCAGAGCAAATTGTAGTACGCCCGGCGCTCAGGATTCCTTTCCGTTTGATGCTTCCTTGTTGCTTCTCGTCAGGGAAGCTAACCCATATCCAGGACAAATTATGTAGACGCCGTGAGCAGACGTTCGTCGGAACTCCATCCGAAGTGTTCAGCCTGGGTTTCAACCACCGCCAGCGGCATCAACGATTTAAAAGGGTGGTAATTGGTGGCATTTTTCCCATCAACGCCAGGTCGTCTCCCGCTTGTTGGTGGCGATTGCCTCCACCTAGACATTGACCAAAGTTCGTTTCTGGATGGTTGGATCAGCCGCCTAGAGATAAACCCGAGCCATCTGGCGGTTCATGATCGGTTGACGGGCTGCCTCGTTTTTGGTGTGGAGCAAGCTCCTGGCCTGCTCCTCATCGCGGGTGCGCAGGCTCTCCAGCGTGTTCGTCTCCGAGTCCTGAAGATAAAAAATCCCGTTGTCTCGCCGGTAAATCCAGAATCGCTACTTCATAGTTGATCCACTACGAGGCTAAAGCAATCAACTCCTGGCGCGTTAAAGGATAGTGGGCGAACTCGCGCCGCACTTGCACTGAACACGCACGAATCATCACCAGCCAGAGATTTTCTCTGGCAATGGAACCCGCGAACCCTCCAAAACTATTGAAGCCCAAGCATTCAAGACTTGGAGGCGAGGGTCGGAATCGGACTTACTTCCTTGCGAAATTGCTATGTTACGTGAACAGGTGAGCCATGTTAATCGGAGCACTGGAATATTAACATCTGATCTAAACAACCGATTTTAAGTTCTTATTGGACGCGCTAGTTTCTAGGCAAAATGAGTATGGCTCGAAGGAAATTTCCTAAGTTATTGCAAATCAACAAAAGATAATTTTCAAACGCTGTGCTAGTTCTGGTGCTAGAAAGGCTTCTGTTTCGAACGCCCAAGGCAGGCGCTGCTTTTTCGCAGGAACAGCCGTTTTGATCAATAGAATCAATGCTTTCGTTGCAATGGGATGAAACGGGAAGGAAGCGGGTGAAAACGATCAGAACAAAAACCTGAATCTAGCGCGTCTGCCAATTCCGCCACGTGGGCTATCTGATTACCAACAACTTGCGTCAAACAGAGCAATGTTGCTCTTAGCTAAAATAGACGCGATTGCCAGCATCGACAACATCAATACCATAAGGTCATCAACGAGTGCAAGCGCCCAATTCGCCGATCCCGCCGCCCCGTGATGGTCATCCGTGATGGTCATATTACACTCGTTCACTGTCGGACGCGGTAGAAGCTGGTAAAATTGGTCGCGTTGGCATCGGTGAAGAGGAACGAACCGCCGCTCTGCATGTTGGTGTAAACAGCGGTCCAGTTCACCAGGTTGGAGGAAGTCTCGACCACGTAATTCTGACCATCCGTTCCCGCAAATTGCAGGCTGAATTGTCCGTTCACAGTCGGTGACGCAGTCAGAACGATGGGTGGCCCAAAAGGCGTTGCGCTGGCTTCAACGGAGTTGGCGCCCTCACCGCTGGCATTGACCGCCGAAACCACATAGTAATATATCGTCGCGTTGGCCAGTCCCGTATCAAGGTAACTGGTCGCAGTTGGACTGGCCACGATGGTGTACGGCCCGCCGCTGGTTGTCGAACGCTTCACATGGTAACTGGTTGCCCCCGCACCGACTGCCCACGCCAGACTCACTTGCGCGTTGCCGGGCGTCGTCGTCAATCCCGTCGGCACTCCCAACGGCGGCGCCATGACCACGGCAATTTCGGAAGCGCTCAACCCGCGATTATAGACGCGCACATCGTCCAGTGTGCCCAGGAAATAGTCGCCAGTGGCGCTGCTGCCATTTTTTGCGCCAATCGCCAGCGCATCGGTTGTGATCCCATTGGTGCCACTGGCCGCCAGGCTGGCCTTGCTCACACCGTTGTAGTAAATCACCATGGTGGTGCCATTCCACGTCCCGGCGACGTGAACCCACGTGCTAACGGCCGGCAAGGTCGTGGTCAGTGTGCCGACCCCGCTCAGGTCAAACTTGAACACGCCTCCTTCGGCCAGCAATCGGTATTGATTGTCACCATCGCCCTTCTGCAGAACCCGCCGGTTCCCGCTCCAGTTGGCGGCATTAACCCAGGCGGTGATCGTAAGCCCGCTGGTCGGGTCGAGACTGGTCGCATCCGAAACGGAAACCATCTGCAAGTTTGCGGCATTGAGCTGAAGCGCTGCCGGGCCGACTTTGCCCGGAGCTACCCAGCTTGGACTGTTTGCCAATGTGCCCACATTGTTATTGCCGGAGGAATCAGCCGCGCTGATTCCCGAACCCTCGTCAAACTTCCAGTAACCGATCAATCCATTGGCGACGGTCGAAGGGGCCGCGCTCACCTGCCCGCTGTTCGCGCTCGGACCGTGCGAATTCACCGCGGAAAGCACGTAGTAATACGTCGTGCCGTTCACCAGTCCGGCGTTGATGTAAGTCGTACCAGTCGGATTGGCCACGGTCGTGTAGGGGCCGCCGCTGGTCGTGGACCGCTGCAAATTATAGCTCGTCGCCCCAAAACTGGCGGTCCACGTCAAGGTGAGCTGCCCGTTGCCCGGCATAGCGTTAAACCCGGCAGGAATCGGCGGTGGCCCCACTGGCGTGCCAATGACCTGGGGGGAGTTGGCACTCGGCCCGCCGCTGCCCACCGCCGACACCACATAAAAATACCCCGTCCCGTTCACCAATCCCGCATCCTGGTAATTCGTACCGGTCAGGTTGACCGCCAGCGAATAATACGGCCCGCCACTGGTCGTGTAACGCTTCAGGTTGTAGCTGGTCGCTCCTGAAACCGCGTTCCACGACAAACCAACCTGCGCATTCAAGCCGTTCGTCACGACCAGCCCGGTCGGCGCGCTGAGTGGCGCGTAGGTGAAATTCGTGGGTGCCGAACTGTTGCCGTTGGCCGTCACCACCAGCGAATACGTCCCAGACGTCAAATTAGCCGGCAGTGTAAATTCCGTCGTGACCACCCGATTGCCGGTGGCCACGCCGGTGCTGTTCCATCCGTAGGTTCGAGCATAATAAACATTGCCGGTAACGCTATTGGTCATTCGCACCACTGGATAGTTGCTGTCCATCTGCCAATCGTCCCCGTACGACGCACCGCCGGTGATGCCGTTGAGCCCCGTGCCGGTAAGATGATACGAGCCGTCCACATTTTCCGTGATATTGCTGATGACCGGCAATCCATTCGTCAACGGTGTGCCATCGGGCGCGTAAACGTAAACTTTGGTGCTCCCCTGCCCCCCGATGAACAGCACGTTTCCATCCGGCAGATCGAGCATGGCGCTCGCAAACGGAGCGTTGTTGTAGGTCGGCCCGGTCGGACCATCCACCTGCGTGAAACCGTTGGTCGTGTAGTCGTACTCATAGAAATAAGTTGGGGAATTAAAACCATTCGTGGGACCAAGCGCACAAAGCACCCTGCCGTTCACCATCAGGGCAGATGGCGCGTCAACCGCCCCCAGCGCATTCGTTCCGAACATCATCGTGGGACCAGCCGCCCAGGTACCGGCAGCAGTGCTGCCGCTCGGGGTGTAAATTGCCGTATTGACCGTGCCGCCGATGAAAAACACCTTGCCATTTGGCAGCAAATGCGTCGCCCCCTCCTCAAAACCATAGCCGTAAAGTGCCACCGGACAGGTTGTGTCTGAAATCCATTTGTTTTGCGCGGGAATGAAGCGTGATGCGGTGTTCGCCCCGCCATCCACTGTCAGGATGCTGTCGTCCGGGAGTTTGACCCAGCAGGCTTCCCCTTGGCCCCGCAGGGCGTTGACCGAAATCCAACTATTGCTGGCAACGCTATAAACGCTATGCTCCAGTACAACATTTCCGTTGGGCAGCATCTTCGATTCCGCATCCGAGTAACCAATCCCTGGAAGCGGGGTCGAGGTCCAGGAATTTGCCAACGGATTGTATACTTCCGCCCTTCCCCTGCCCGTGCCGTACTCGCCGCCGCAGACAAAAACATTGCCGTTGGTCAGGACTTGCGATGCATAGAACAGGCGGGTGTCGCGCATTGACGCCATGGTGGTCCACGTCCCGCTGATGTAGCTGCCATGAATATCCGGTGTCAGCCGATACCAATTCTTGCCGCCGTCTCCGCACATCACCGTCCCATCGCCCAACAGAAGGGCGTTGTTAAGACCGGCCGGTGGCGCATGCGTCAGCGCGGTCCACGTCCCCGCTTCCGCGACTGCCCCAAGGAACATGAGCATGCAAACCACGCCAAACGCCGTGGCAGTTCCTGAGGTTGTTTTTCGCGTTGCGCGAACATTGGTTTGGAATTTGCATGAACGTTTGTCTGATCCGGGCAGTACAAGCGATAGACTCATATAGATTAAGAGCATTACGTTTTCTGATTAATGACCTCAGCGTGCCGGTGGTTCTATTTGTAGCACACTGTATCTGAAAGGCGCATACTAAATCGCACGTGGAGAACAATTTTGCAATCCGTGGACTTTAATCTCGGCTACAATCTTGCGCAGTAGTCCTATGGAGATGAACCAGGGCTCTTTGCCAACCGCCTTTCTCGAACGCTGTAAAGTGCTGTAAAGAGAGTGCTCCCTCGCACACGATGCAGCGCAGAGGAAATCCGGTGAATTTACGAGTATTGCTACCCGTGCCTGGATATTACAAACCCTCTGCTATGCCTTTTTTTTCACCTCGGCAACCCAGGGTTGATTGTCGAGATACCACTGGACGGTTTCGCGAATGCCCTGTTCGAAGGTGTGGGCGGGGACCCAGCCGAGTTCGTTTTTGATCCGGGTGGCGTCAATGGCGTAGCGCCGGTCATGGCCGGGCCGGTCCTTGACGTAGGTAATCAACTGGCGGGAGTTGCCGCCCACCTGCGGGGCCAGTTCATCAATCAGGTCGCAGATGAGCTGGACGATGTGGATATTGGCCCACTCGTTGTGGCCGCCGACGTTGTAGGTCTCGCCCTCCTTTCCCCGGGTGAGTACCTGCCAGAGGGCCTGGGCGTGGTCGCGCACGTAAAGCCAGTCGCGCACATTCAGGCCATCACCATAGACGGGAATGGGTTGGCGGGCCAGGACGCTTTGAATGACCACGGGGATGAGCTTCTCCGGGAACTGGAAGGGGCCGTAGTTGTTGGAGCAATTGGTGATCACCGTGGGCAGGCCATAGGTGTGGTGGTAGGCGCGCACGAGCAGGTCACTGGAGGCCTTGCTGGCCGAGTAGGGGGAGTTGGGCGCGTAAGGAGTTGTCTCCAGGAAATAACCCGTGGCCCCCAGGCTGCCATAGACTTCATCGGTGGAAATGTGGTGAAAACGTTTATCCTTCAGATCAGTGCCCCAAAAACCGCGGCAGGCTTCCAGCAGGTTGAAGGTGCCAACGATGTTGGTCTGGATGAAATCGCCCGGCCCGGTGATGGAGCGGTCCACGTGGGATTCGGCCGCCAGGTGCATCACGTGGGTGATGGCATGTTTTTGCACCACCTCCAGGACGGCCGATTTGTCGCGGAGATCGGCTTTTTCAAAGACGTAATTGGGATGCCGGGAGACCTGCTCCAGGTTGGCCAGGTGCCCGGCATAGGTCAGGGCATCGAGATTGACGAGCCGCGTAATCCCGGGATTATCAATGATGAGCTGGATGAGGTTGGCGCCGATGAAGCCCGCGCCGCCGGTAATGAGTAAATTCATGAAAGAGAGCTAAAACTTATTCGGGTTTCCAATGGCGCAGGGAGTATTCGAGCGCCTCCTGGGCGCTGCGGATCTTGACGCCCGTGGCCAGCAACTTTGAGGTGTCCATGACGCAGTTGGAGCGGGGAGTCTTGGCTGCGACCTGGTAAAACTCCTCGTCGCTTTCCCAGAATTCAAAACGACGGCTGGGTTTGAGGATGCGCTCAATGGCGCTCACCACCTGGCGGGTGGTGAAAAAGCCCGGGTTGGTGACATTGTAAATGCCAAAGGGGGCCCGGAGCTGCCACAAGTCCAGGCAGGCGCTCACAAAATCGGCGCGCTGGGAAATGGAGTTGACGTTGTCATAAACCTTGGGATAGCGCTGGACCTTGGTCAGGTAGTTGCGGGCGTTGTCGCATTCATCAAAGGGAATGCGCAGGCGCCAGATATAGCTCTGGCCCAGGTCCTGGATGGCCTCCTCCGCCAGCGCCTTGGTGCCGCTGTAGAAGCTGCAGGGCGGCTGGCGGAAGGAGAAATTGGGCTCGTCATTTTCCGTGAAGCCCAGGATGGCCTGGGGATTGGAGGCCACCAGAGTTTTCAAATCCGGACGGGTAAGGTCCCTTTCCACGCGCAGTTCAGTGCCCACCCTGATCTTGGCCCCGGAGTAGATGCAACCCGAGGAGACGTGGCCCCAGGGGACCTGGGCCGCGGCACAGGCCTGGGCAATGGTTTGGGGCAGGAGGGTATTGCCCTGGAGGGTGTCGGCTTTGGCATTCTCGCAGGCATCCACATTGGGTTTGCCGGTATAACCCGCCGCATTGACGACAAACTCCGGTTTGGTGCGCTGGAGGTGCTTGAGGAAGAGCTCGAATTTGGTGTAATCCAGTTCCTTGCGTGAGAGCGCGGTGAAAGGCTGGTGGCGCCTTTGGAGTTCCGTGGCAAAGGCCTGGCCGATGTAGCCGGTGGCGCCGAGTAAAAGAATCATGGGAGGCAACTAGGGTTTCAAGCGTTTGGTTTCCGCCACCAGGGCGCCGAGGTAATCGCGGTATTCGCACTTGGGGATCTTGGCCGTGAGGGATTCGAGCTCATGGAGGGAAAGAAAGCCGCTGTGGAAGGCGGCCTCCTCCGGGCAGCCGATCTTGATGCCCTGGCGCTTCTCAATGGTCTGGACGTAGGCCGAGGCTTCATGGAGGCTGCTGCTGGTGCCGGCATCCAGCCAGGCAAAGCCCCGGTTGAGCCGGTGCACCCGCAACTGGCCGCGGTTTAAATACTCCACGTTCACGGCGGTGATTTCCAGT